>JAUXEW010000150.1 GCA_030620375.1 Desulfobacteraceae bacterium
AGAATGATAAAACGATCGATATACAGAGGCATTGACTGGGACCCCCGGGGTGCTGCAGAAATAGAGGCCCATTGCCAGTCCCGCACCCTTGAGATGGAAGATGCAAAAGAAGGCATCAGTGCGATGCTTGAAAAACGGGAGCCTAACTTCCAGGGATGTTGATTTTAGTCATACCTAAAATGAGCGATTTTTTCAAGTTGATGTTCGTCGTCTATGGCTGGATGCCGGATCAAGTCCGGCATGACGGTCACCCAATGGATCCTGGACGTCATTCCGGCGAAAGCCGGAATCCAGAGGTTCAGCGCAGTTACAATCACTGGAATCGCTTAACTTAGGTCATCGTAAACTACCGCCTGAAAAGCGGGAAAAAATGGGGCACGCCAGTGCCTCAAAGTTTCAGTTTTATCCCGGTGCGAAGCACCGGGGGTTTTTAAAACAATAAAAAAGGAAGGAAAATCATGGCACAGTTAATTGCAGATCAGAGAGATATCAATTTTGTTCTTTATGAGCAACTGGAGGCCAAAAAACTGGTCGAGATGGACAAGTATAAAGATTTTAATAAAAAAATATTTGATATGACCATCGCTGAAGCAAGAAATTTTGCCATCAAAGAAATTCTTCCTTTAAACGAGGAAGGCGACAGGGTCGGTCTCTCTTTTGAGAAAGGCCAGGTAAAAGTACCCGAGAGTTTTCATCGGCCGTACAAGCTGTTCAGGGAAGGAGAGTGGATCGCTATGTCGGAAAATCCTGAGGTCGGTGGCCAGGGGTTCCCTCATCTGATCGGAACGGCTTCTAAGGAGTATCTGACGGGCGCAGATTTTTCTTTTACGGTGTTCGGCATGGCAAGTGGCGGCGCAGCCAGGTTGATTGACCGTTTTGGTACGGAAAAACAAAAAAGACTTTTTATGAGAAAAATGTTCACCGGTGAATGGGGAGGAACCATGGTGGTCTCCGAACCCGGGGCCGGTACTGATATCGGATCGCTGACCACTTCTGCTGTAAAAAACCCCGACGGCACCTATTCGATCTCCGGAAACAAAATTTTCATTACCAACGGGGAACATGACATGACCGAAAACATTATCCATCCGATCATAGCCCGTATCGAAGGCGCTCCAAAAGGTACCAGGGGGCTTTCATTATTTCTGGTTCCCAAGATTTGGGTTAATGAGGACGGAAGTCTGGGAGAACCAAACGATGTCGTATGTACGGGCATTGAAAAAAAGATGGGGCTTCATGCCAGCCCTACCTGCGCTCTGACGTTTGGCGGTAAAAGTAAATGCCGGGGACTACTCTTAGGAGAAGAAAACAAGGGAATGAAAGTTATTTTCCAGATGATGAGTTCTTCCCGCGTGGGCATCGGTGCGTTAGGGCTTTTTAACGGTTCATGCGCCTATCTGTATGCCGTCAACTATGCACGGGAACGTATCCAGGGAAAAGATATTTCAGATTTTGTAAACCCGGATGCCGATTCAGTGCCGATTATCCGACATCCGGATGTTAAACGGATGCTGTTGTGGATGAAATCGCATGTCGAAGGCATGCGTAGTTTTGTATACTTTTTATCTTATCTCCTTGACAAGATAGATTTTACGGCAACTCCGGAAGAGAAAGCGCACTATTGGGGATTATTAGAACTGTTAACCCCCGTTGTTAAATCCTATTGTTCGGATCGCGGTTTTGAATGCGCTGTTCAAGCCATGCAGGTGTTCGGGGCATACGGATATACGACCGACTTTCCTATAGAGCGCCTCATGAGGAATTCAAAAGTCAATTCCATTTACGAAGGGACCAATGGCATCCAGGCCATGGATCTTACGGGCCGTAAGATTGGCATGAAAGGAGGAACGGTTTTAAAACACTTTATTGACGAGGTCCAAAAGGTTATTGCCCGGGCAAAGGAAACAGAAGGTCTTACAGGCCTTGCCGAAAAACTCGAAAAGGTGATGCGCCGCCTTGAAGAAGTAGCCCTGCATATGGGGAAAACCTTCATGTCGCCTGATATAAAAATAGCATTATCCTTTGCCTCTCCATTCCTTGAGGTTATGGGAGATACGGTCATGGCATGGATGCTTCTGTGGAGAGCAACCGTTGCCGCCCCCAAACTGAAAATACTTTTGGGTGAAGCAAACGGCTTGGAAAGACTTGAAAAAATCAGCAAAAATATGAATGCCGCTTTTTATGAAGGGCAGATCAAATCTGCTGAATTTTTTATAAACACAATTCTTCCCATAACAATGGGAAAGATGAATGCCATTGAAGGAAACAGCTCGGCAGTCGCTGATATACTGGAAGGCTCTTTCGGCGGCTGATTACCGGCTTATTTTTCTTCTTGAGATATTGGTAACCAAGTAAAACCCGGACAGATTTAACAAGGATAAGATGTTGGAGGATTTGATGATATCTTTTGAATTATCCAAAGAACAGGAGTTGGTCCAAAAAACCACCAAAGAATTTGCTGCCGGAGAATTAAGAAACATAGCAAGGGATTGTGATGAAGACAATAAGATTCCCCAAAAAGTGCTGGACAAGGCATGGGAACTGGGACTGGCCAATGCGGCCATCTCTGAAGAATACGGCGGAATCGGAATGGAGCGGTCAGCGCTTACAACGGTGCTGATCTGTGAAGAACTGAGCTACGGTTGCGCTACAATGGCTTCGGCCATTATGTCTCCGTCAGCCTTTATCCAGCCACTGATCGACTTTGGTACTGAAGATCAGAAAAAAGAATATCTGCCGCTCCATGCAGGCGAAAAGTTCAAAGCGGCAGCCATGGCGTTGCATGAACCGCAGTTTACCTTTGACCCGACTGATTTGAGAACAAGGGCAGAGAAAAAAGGTGATACATGGATTATCAACGGCGTTAAACGGCTGGTCCCGTTCGGAGATACAGCCGGGCATTTTCTGGTAATTGCCGGAACCGGAGATGCCGGTCTTTGCGGTATCGATGCTTTTATTTTACCGCGTGATATCGGTGGGTTAACAATTGATAGTAAAACCGAGAAAACCATGGGACTGAAACCCCTGCCGTTTTCACGTCTGTCCCTGGACAATGTTGCTGTTCCGGATACCAATCGACTGGGTGGAGATGAGGGAATCGATGGAAGAGCCCTTATCAATTCGGTTCGTATCGCCAATAGTGCCATTTGCGTGGGACTGTCAAAGGCAGTGGGGGATTACGCCATCCCCTATGCCAAAGAACGGGTAGCATTTGGTGAACCCATCGCCAAAAAACAGGCCATTGCCTTTATGCTGGCGGACATGTACACGGAGACCGAATGCATGCGCTGGATGGTATGGAAAGCCGCCAGTCAGCTCGACCAAAAGGTTGACGCCACCAAAGCCACCACCCTAGCATGTCATTATGTTAACCAAAAAACGATTCAAATCGCAGATAATGGGGTTCAGGTTTTTGGCGGGCACGGCTATATCCGCGAACTGCCGCTGGAAATGTGGCTGCGAAACGCAAGAACGCTAAGCGTCATGGAAGGAATGGTTTCAGCCTAACAGATTTATAACCTTTTGTTTTAAAGGAGTAATCAGATGGTTGATTTTTCTCTCAATGAAAATGATAAAAATATTATCAGGGCACTGCGCAAGCAAGGTGAAGTACAAAGGAAATATGCCCGTTATTACGATGATCATGAAGAAGAGTTGGCGCCGGATGAATTTCCCGAGGCGGCTGAGTTCGACTACATCAAACAAATGGAGGCCGACCGCGGACATGACGGCTGTACACCCACGGTTTTTTTCTTGTTGAAAACCATTACGGAGTACCGGGGCGATTTTTTAAGATTGCGCCTTCCTCCCTATGCGCTGGGCAATGCCACACTGGCATCGGTCGGTACTGAAGAACAGCAAAAAAAATGGGGCCATATGCTGTTGGCTATGGCCAACACCGAACCGGGATGCGGATCAGATTCCAAAGCAATTGAGACAACAGCGACTTTGGACGGTGATGAGTGGGTGTTGAACGGTGAAAAAATATTTGTGTCTCACGGCGTTCGCGCCGGTGGTGTTGTGGTCTGGGCGACTCTGGACAAATCCGTCGGCAGGGGAGCCATAAAGGCTTTCCTGGTTCCGAAGTACGCCCCCGGGTTTATTCTAGCAAAAGAGGAGAAGAAAATGGGTAACCGTTACAGTGACACGGCTGCCATTGTTTTTAAAGATTGTCGAATTCCCAGGGAGAATTTACTGGGGCTGGATGAGACGATCAAAACCAAGGGTGGGGGCGGATTCAAAGGCTTGATGAAAACCTTTAACTTGACGCGACCGTTCGTATCTGCCAGGGGAATCGGTCATGTTCTGGCCTGCCGGGAATTTGTGACGGATGAACTGAAAAAAGAAGGAATCGAGATCGACTGGGAAGTCGGGCAATATAAACGCACCGCCGTTCAGCAGAAACTGATCGAATTGGAAGCCGAATTGGAGGCTGCCACATTGGCGACCATGCATGCCGGTTGGCTGGCCGACAAAGGTGTATACAATAACCTGGAAGCCAGTGTTTGCAAATCTAAAGCGGGGGACATTTCCAGAAAAGGGCCGCAACTGGCTTTGGAAATCCTGGGTGCCTCAGGTATCACCCATGATCAGCTAGTTGAAAAATGGTTCAGGGATACACGGGCTACGGATATCTATGAGGGAACAGCCGAAATTCAACGGCTGGTGATTGCCAGGTCCATTCTGAACTATTCCTCTCAGGAATTGAAATAAGCTTTTCGTTTTGATGAACTGCCGATAAACTTGCCCTAAAAATTTACCGGCGACCTTTCATTGCTTTCATGTGCCGTCCCCATTTTTCTCTGATGATCCGCCTTATCCATTTTCTCACAGGGTTTTCCAGCAAATGGATAAGGTTAGTGTAAAACCGGGATGGGTCAAATTTTTAAGCTTGCGTTTTAAAGAAATATCTGAAAATAATAATTGAAGCCTCCCCGCAGCAAGCTACGGGGTTAGCGAGCATTGCTTGTTCACGTACCGCTCCATTCATTTCGAAGCACGAACAAATTCTTATGCATTTAGATTGATAAATGACCGAATTATATCAAAATTTATCAAGAGAACAGGCAGATATCTGTGGTCTGGTCCTCACCTCGTCCGGTATCTTTTATCGAACCAAAAAAAGAAAATCCGGCTGGATGGTTTGGGTGAATAACAAGGATTTTGCAAGGGCTTTAAGCAGCATTTCTTTGTATTTTGAAGAAAATCCTGAGCTTCAGTTCAACGTGCAAAGCCCGGCAGATAAACATCGAAAAACTTTCACCGGTATATGGATGGCCATTATTTTGATGGTATTTTATGTGGCCATTGGCGAAGACAATCAAGCCTTTATTAAAATTTATGGTTCTTCCGCCGATCATATTTTAAAGGGAGAAGTTTATCGGACTGCCACCTCGCTGATGCTTCATGTCGATGCGGTTCATCTGGTGGGAAATATGGCCGCTATTGCCCTGTTTGGTTCGGTGGTCTGTTCCGTGATGGGGATTGGCACGGGATGGTTGATGATTCTTTTAACGGGAATGACAGGCAACTATGCGAATGCCTGCCTTTATCAGACCCATCATCTTGCCGTAGGCGCTTCCACGGCTATTTTCGGGGCCATCGGAATTATTGCCACACATCAATTCTGGCGTAAAATGGCGCTTCCCGGAGAAAAAATGAAGGCCTGGCTTCCATTGGCCGGCGGACTGGGACTTCTTGCTATGCTGGGTTCAGGCGGCGGACGGGTTGATTTAATGGCACACTTGTTCGGGTTCGGTGCAGGGCTTACCATTGAAACCTTATATACACTGTTGATTAAGCGAGCCCTGCCAGTAGCATATCAGGCCGGGTGTTTTGCGGTTGCGGCCGGTATCCTTCTGATATCCTGGTTTTGGCCGGTCTTGATGATCCACAGCTGATAAATAGTGCCCGAACGAAAAATAGAAACGCTAACCCTAATTGAGGGTCTAACTTATAAACAAGAACTGCAAAGGAGGCTAACATTATGTCTGATCTAGTAAAGATTTCAATTGAAAATCATGTGGCGGATGTTCGGCTCAACCGGCCCGAAAAATACAATGCATTAAGTAGAGAGATGTTCGAAGCTATCGGAAAGGCAATTGATACCTTGTCGGAGAACCAAACCATTCGTGCAATTGTGTTGTCCGGAGAAGGACGAGGATTTTGTGCCGGCCTGGACTTTGAAAGGTTCGGGGAAATGGAGACCGGTACAATTGAAGCGTCCGTAGATATAATGGATCGGTTAGAAGGCCATATAACAAACGCGGGTCAATATATCGCCTATGGCTGGAAACAGCTCCCGGTTCCCGTGATCGCGGCAGTTCACGGTGTGGCTTTTGGAGGCGGATGCCAAATCGCCCTTGGTGCCGATATTCGTCTGGCAACACCCGATGCAAAATTATCCATCATGGAAATGAAATGGGGACTGATACCGGATATGTCGGGATCCCAAACGCTTCGGAATTTGGTCCGTATGGATATTGCGAAGGAACTCATCTTTACCGGAAAAATCGTCAGTGGTGAAGCGGCAGTCGGTCTGGGATTGATCACACGGGTGTGCCAAGATCCCCTTGCAGAAGCGCTGGAATTGGCCAGAGAAATCGCCGGAAAGAACCCTCATGCCGTCAGGGCTGCAAAACGGCTGATAAATGAAGCATGGCACGGTGATGAAGCAAAGGGATTCCTGCTGGAATCTGAACTGGAGAAGACCTTGATCAGCTCCCCCAATCAGATTGAGGCGGTTAAAGCCAATTTTGAAAATCGCGCGCCCCGGTTTAAAGATCCGGTTTAATAAGGGAAATGAATTGAAGCGCCATGTTCCATTGCCGTACTCACGCTTGTATAAAAGTCCCCGGAATCTCATGTAATTGAACCGCAATAGCGGGTGCATTCCCCGTAGCGAGACCTTTGAAAAATGTTCATTTTTGTTCAATGCCAAGGAAGGCGAAAATTTTAACCACAGGAATACATTGAGTATTTTGAGGATTAAAATTTGAGCCTGACGCCGGGA
>JAUXEW010000219.1 GCA_030620375.1 Desulfobacteraceae bacterium
TAATAATGTTTTAAGGAATTCTGTCGGTTTGAATTTCCAAAATTTAAAACCCTTCGGGATTTCCAATTTTACCGCATCTACGGCGTCAGATGCCGTCTCGCATAGTACACTATAGCGGAACGACATCTTCCTTGTATCTTCGGCAAACTTGAAAATCGCTCAATTTAGGTTTAGGATTGCCGAGGCCGTCACTTTTTTACTTTATTTTTCTTTTCCTGTCAAAAAGGAACTTGTTTGATGGAGCCGTCGAGGTGCTTTTTTGCCACTCTTTCTAATATTATGAACGACCTTGATGATCAGTTGGTCCTCAGCTAAAATTTGATAGTTAAATAAAAAGTTTGAATGACATCGTCCTTGAATAAAGTTCAGATAATGGTTATTATAAAATATTTCCTCAAGTTTACAGGAGATCGAATTTAAATAGCGGTAAAAATCGAAAAAAATGGGTAATTCTTAAACTAAATTGATATATTGAAAAGCATCGCCTATTTTTATAAGGTGGTATTATGATAAGTGAAGCCGAACAACTGGATACGTTACGGGAACTCGGAATCGAACTGAGCCGGGTCCAGGATTTGGATATCCTTATGGAAAGAATCCTGTCGGAAGCCAGGCGATTTGTGAATGCAGATGCCGGTTCCATCTATATTCGAGACGGCAAATCTCTCCATTTTACCTATACTCAGAACGATACGTTACAACAACGGTTAGGTAAACATGAAAAGCTTATTTACGCCACGTTTACCATGCCCATTAATGAAAAAAGTATTGCAGGATACGTGGCCTCTACCGGTCAGGCGCTTTCTATCGGGGATGTCGAAGAGATTCCGCCCTCATCTCCCTACCATTTTGACCGTCAATTTGATGAAGCCTCCCATTATACCACCCATTCCATGTTAACCATACCGCTAAAAACGGCAAAAGATGAAATCTTAGGGATACTCCAGGTCATCAATGCTCGAGATGAAGCAAATCGTATCGGCCCCTTTTCCGAACTTGCTGAAAAAATGATGTTTCATTTCGCGAGCATAGCGGCTGTTGCGTTAGAACGCGCCCAAATGACCCGGGCCATACTCCTTAGAATGATCCGGATGGCTGAAATGCGTGATCCCAAAGAAACCGGCGCACACGTTAATCGAGTTGGCGGATATGCGGTGGAAATTTATGAACAATGGGCACACAGGCGTAATTATTCTAAAAAAGAGATCGATAAGGATAGGGATATCTTACGGATGGCGGCCATGCTGCATGACGTAGGCAAAGTAGCCATATCGGATTTAATCTTAAAAAAACCGGGGAGGTTCAATAAGGAGGAATACGAAATCATGAAGCAGCACACGGTGTTGGGAGCCCGGCTGTTTCAGGATCCAAAATCGGACTTTGATGACGCAGCCGCTGAAGTTTCTTTGACCCATCATGAAAGATGGGACGGCGGTGGATATCCCGGATATGTAAATGTCTCTACCGGCGAGGCCTTGGCGGACTTCTCAAACAAGGACGGCAGCCCTAAAGGAAAAGCAGCCGAAGAAATTCCGCTATATGGCAGAATCGTTGCCCTTGCCGATGTTTTTGACGCGTTATCTTCGGCCAGGGTTTATAAAGAAGCATGGGATGAATCGAAGGTTTTGGAAACCATTGAGAAGGCGGCTGGAAGCCAGTTTGATCCGGAGATTGTGGAAATATTCTTTTCAATCATTGATGTCATGCGATCGATACAAAAAAGATTTCAAGACGAACTTTAATCCAGGTCTTTAACGGCGCTAAATTATTTCAAATGCGCCATCGATGATTTTTAAAACAGTTAAACCACTTCATCCGGGGATTTTTTCCATTAAGATAATTGAAGCTCTTTCCAGCACGCTGCAGGGAATCTGCAAAGCACCCGCGCTATGCGGGTGGAGGTTTACTTCCGGATGAATATAAGCAAAACGGCCTTAATTATAGTGTTACTGTATGTCATTATTGGGTTTCCCGTAAATGCTCATTCTGAATTTTACAAGTACGTCAATAAAGAGGGAAAAATCTCTTTTGTTGATGATGTGGGGAAAATTCCCTTGGAGTATCGAGATCAGTTAACGGTTTATAAAGAGAAGTATGACCATTTGTCCAAAGGAGAGCGGAAGGAACTGTTGCAAAAGGAAAACTATGAAGACAGTTTAAAAACCGATGTAATCATCAAAGGGAATAATGTGTTGATTCCTGTTAAACTGGGATATAAAGACAACGAAATAGAGGTCATGCTTGTCTTGGATACCGGCGCATCCATCATCACCTTGCATCAGGATATTGCCAAACAGCTGGAAATCAGGGATACACAAAAAGCAATTGCACGGGTAGTTGGCGGAAAAGAGATTAAGTTCAATATGGCGAAACTTAATTATATTAAAGTCGGTCCGTTTGAAAAAGAGGATGTACTGGTAGGTATCATCGAACATCAAGGGCCGAGCGTTACTCACAAAGGATTGCTGGGGATGAATTTTTTACAGCACTTCGAATATATAATCGACTTTGATAAGCAGGTCGTCCGATGGAAGCCGAAGGACGGTTTCTATATACCATTAATCAAGAGGATACCATGAAAATTCAAACATTTAATAGTCATAACAGCTTCATATTATCGATAAAACAAACCATCAGCATCCTTGGTGTGTTGGTGGTGGTGGGATTGATCGTTTCCTGTGCCGCCAGCCACTCGGGGAGTGTTTATTCCCGTGATCAAGCCAGGCAATCGCAAACGGTTGTTACCGGGGTTGTCACTCATGTTCGTTCGGTCCTGATAGAAGGAACAAAGACTCCGGCCGGTGTTGTTGCCGGCGGTGCCATCGGTGGTGTTGCCGGTAGTGCGGTGGGCGGCGGGACAGGCAAAGGCCTGATGACCGTTGTCGGCGCTTTGGCCGGTAGCATGGCAGGAGCGGCCGTTGAAGAAGGCCTTACCCGCAAGGCCGGTCTGGAAATCACCGTGAATCTGGATAACGGCAAGACGATCGCGGTGGTTCAAGAAGCTGATGAAGCGTTTAATGTGGGAGAACAGGTTCGGGTTTTAACAACCCCGGATGGGGCTGCCAGGGTGACCCACTAATCCATAAACCCATTAGGTCAGAAACAGGAATTCATATCCGATGTATACCAAATTTTTTGGCTTCAAGGAAAGACCGTTTAAACTGGTTCCCAATCCGGACTATCTTTATTTAAGCCGGAGCCATGAAGAGGCATTGGCCCATCTTGCGTATGCGGTTTCCGAAGGAGACGGATTTATGGAAATTACCGGCGAGGTGGGTACAGGAAAAACCACATTATGTCGGGCGTTTCTTGAAAATCTGGATGAAAATACGGAAGTGGCGTTTATTTTCAACCCGAAATTGGATTCCATACAGCTCTTAAAAACCATCAATGATGAATTTGAGATCAGCTCGGAGGCGGATAGTGTAAAAGCGCTTATCGATACCTTAAATGCTTTTTTAATAGAAAAGAAGCGTGAAGGGAAAAATGTTATCCTCCTTATAGATGAAGCCCAAAACTTAAGCAAAGCGGTATTGGAGCAGCTAAGATTGCTTTCTAATTTGGAAACAACCCGGGACAAACTCTTGCAGATCATTTTGGTGGGGCAGCCGGAGCTCGGAGATATGCTCGATTCTCAAGAATTACGGCAACTGGGGCAGCGAATCACATTGAGTTGCCACCTCAGACCGTTTACCGGCAAAGAAACCAAAGCATATATCAGCCATCGTATCAATATCGCATCACAGAAAGCAGGTGTAAAATTTACAAGAGACGCGCTTCGAATCATATATAAATATTCAGGCGGTATCCCCCGGCTGATTAATATTGTTTGCGACAGAGCACTGTTAACCGCCTTCGGGCTTGATCAAAAGACAGTTAATGCCGCCGTAACCCGCGCGGCCATTAGGGAATTGTCCGGAAGAGGAGAAATTTCACGGTTCGGTTTTTTTGAAAAAAGACAGGCGCTCTATATTGGTTCAATCGCTTGTTTGGCGCTCGTTCTTGTCATTTTTACCCTTACCGATGGTTTCAATATCGGGACTTTTTTTGCCTCAAAGAGCGAAATTTCTTCAACGCTTTCCTCAACGGCACAGAACCCGGAATTGCTCCCGGCCAAATTCACCCCCATCGCCAAACCCAAACCCTCAGCGGGTCATTCGCCGACAGCGCCTGAATTAAAGACGAATGCGAGGATTGAACTCGGATTGGCCGATTATCTGAAAGCAATAAATATAAGGGAATCTCGAAAGGACGCGTTGACTGTTGCAATGGACATGTGGGGACGGAAGAGTGAGATAAAGTCCTACCTGGCCGATGTCAATAACGACCAGGATTTTTTTCATCTCGCCACAAAGCAGAATGCCTTTTTAATCCATCGGGTTGAAAGTGATTTGGACTTGGTAAAGAAGCTAAACCTACCGGCTGTCCTGGAGTTTTATGTGCCGGGGATTTTATCTCCCGTATACCTTGCGATTTGCCGAATCGATGGTGATATGATTACATTAAGAAGCAAACCCGGTGATTACGGTATTACTGTCGAAATTCAGGAATTGGACACCTTTTATGCCGGCGTGGCCTATATTCCGTGGAAAAACTTCTATGGTTATAAAGGAATCGTCCCGGTTAATTCGCCCAAGGACACCATCCTTACATTAAAAATGCATATTCGAGATATCGGGTTTGAGGATGTTGAAATCAGCCCGGTTTATGATGAAAAAACCCGAGAAACCGTCAAAAAAATCCAGGAAAAACACGGTTTGCCGGTAGACGGTTTGGTGGGCCCCTTAACAAAGATCGTGTTGTACAATGAAATTAAGATGTTAAATGTTCCGCAGGTAACTTCTCAATAAGTTCGGGGCGTGGAGCGGCAGCAGGCCATAAAATTTTAAAATAGCTGAAACTCACGCAAAAGTGAGCCTA
>JAUXEW010000054.1 GCA_030620375.1 Desulfobacteraceae bacterium
AGCCTCAATGGATGGATCTAATTTCGAACTAACCGGCTGGTTTTTTTTTTCATCTTTGTCATCTTGGTGAGTCATGACCTTGCTCCCTTCCATAAACGGTGTAAGATAAAAAGGATAAATAGCGCCCTATTCGGTTTCCTTAACTTATGGGCTATTTCGCCTTGAACAATAAAAAAGGGTTTGTTAAGCTGTTAAATCAATTTTACCATAGAAAGGCTTGTCGAAGCAAATGATTAGAACTAAACAACGGATTAAAGAGAGATGGCGTTTACCATTATACGAAAAAAAACCCGGCAGATAATAGTCGGAGATGTTAGAGTTGGTGGTACAGCCCCCATTACCGTCCAATCTATGACAAACACGTTTACGCAGGATGTTTCGGCAACAGCGGCTCAAATCGGGCGTTTAGAGAAAGCCGGTTGTGAAATCATTCGTGTGGCCGTGCCGGATAAGGATGCCGCCCGGTCCATTTCTTTAATTAAGAAAAAGATTTATATTCCGTTGATCGCAGATATTCACTTTGACCATCGATTGGCAATTGAATCCGTCAGAGCCGGTGCCGATGGTATCAGAATCAATCCCGGTAATATCGGAAGTAAAAAAAAGATCAAAGCTATAATCGATTGTGCCAAGGATTACAACATTCCTATTCGAATCGGTGTAAATGCCGGGTCTCTTGAAAAAGATATATTAATGAAATATAAACACCCCACGGCCGAAGCCATGGTGGAGAGTGCCGTTCGGCACATTGAATTGTTAACCGATTTTGATTTTCACCAGATAAAGATTTCCATTAAAGCTTCCGATGTTCCCCGGACCATAGAAGCTTATCGGTTGTTATCGTCTAAAACCGATCTGCCGCTTCATGTGGGTGTGACGGAAGCCGGCTCTTTATATTCCGGCACGGTTAAATCTTCCATCGGCATTGGAATGCTTTTGGCCGAAGGGGTCGGTGATACAATCCGGGTATCTTTAACCAGAGATCCGATTGAAGAGGTAAGGGTCGGCTTTGAAATTTTAAAAGCACTTGGCCTCCGCCGCGTCGGAATTGAAATTATCTCCTGTCCCACCTGCGGTCGGTGCAACATTAATCTTTTTGATATCGTTGAACGGATTGAAACGGCATTGATGGCAAAAACGTTACCCATAAAGATTGCCATCATGGGATGTGTGGTGAACGGGCCTGGCGAAGCAAAGGAGGCTGACATCGGCATTGCCGGTGGGGATGGGATCGGGATTCTATTTTTAAAAGGAAAGGTGGTTAAAAAAATACCCCAGGATAAAATGGTCGAGGTTCTATTGAAGGAAGTTGAAAAATTTGAAAAGGAAAAGCAAATTTCATGAAAAAACAAGAAAAAACCGCCATAACACCTACCCGGGTCGAAGATTACCCTGAATGGTATCAGCAGGTTATTAAAGCGTCTGATTTGGCTGAACGGTCGCCGGTACGAGGCTGCATGGTTATAAAACCATGGGGATATGCTCTTTGGGAGAATATCATGAAGATTCTCAATGATTTGTTCAAGGCCACCGGTGTAAAGAATGCATATTTCCCCCTGTTTATTCCGTTGAGCTTTCTCGAAAAGGAGGCTGAACATGTAGAGGGTTTTGCCAAAGAGTGTGCTGTTGTCACTCACCATAGACTGGAGCAAGTCGCCGGGAAAAAAGGCCTGGTACCGGCAGGACGTCTTAACGAGCCTTTGATCGTCAGGCCTACTTCAGAAACGATTATCGGTGATTCCTTTTCAAAATGGGTTGATAGTTAT
Organism: Desulfobacteraceae bacterium; assembly: GCA_030620375.1. Classification (GTDB taxonomy): domain Bacteria; phylum Desulfobacterota; class Desulfobacteria; order Desulfobacterales; family UBA5616; genus JAUXEW01. Next base: position 1,767 of record JAUXEW010000054.1, read on the forward strand.
CGCGATCTTCCCATATTGATCAATCAATGGGCAAATGTCGTGCGATGGGAAATGCGACCCCGAATTTTTTTAAGAACCAGCGAATTTTTATGGCAGGAAGGGCATACGGCCCATGCAACCAAAGCAGAAGCGATTGAGCGGACAAACATGATGCTCGACATTTATAAAACGCTATCTGAAGAATATTTGGCCATTCCGGTCATAACCGGAAGAAAATCTCCTTCGGAAAGGTTCCCGGGTGCCGTGGATACATTATGTATTGAGGCCATGATGCAGGACAGAAAAGCGCTTCAATGCGGCACGTCACATTTTTTGGGACAAAATTTCGCCAAAGCTTCTAATATCCTGTTTCAGACGGCCCAAGAGACCGAAGCGTATGCATGGACCACTTCTTGGGGCGTTTCGACCCGTCTTATCGGAGGGTTAATCATGACCCATGGAGATGATGACGGCATCATCCTTCCGCCAAAAATTTCATCCGCGCATGTGGTGCTACTGCCTATTATTCGTAACCCTGATGATAAACATAGTGTAATGGAGTATGTTAAGAGTTTGGAAAGAGAGCTTAAAGAGCACTCTTACGGCAATCGGAGAATAGAAGTGGAAGTAGACACCCGAGATATCGGCGGTGCAAGGAATTGGGAATGGATTAAGAAAGGGATTCCCCTTCGGGTTGAAATTGGGCCCAAAGACATTGCCCAAAATGCGGTTTATGTCGGCAGAAGGGATAAACGGCCCAATGAAAAAATTTCCATGAAGCGGAATCAACTGGTCAGTGAAATCCAAGATCTCTTAGACCAGATCCAAAGCAATTTGTTTGGACGCGCCATGTCGTTTCGTAAAGAGCATACGGTAAATATTGACGACCAAAAAACATTTTATGATTTTTTCACCCCGAATAGTATCGAAAAACCTGAAATTCACGGCGGGTTCACCCAAAGCCACTGGTGCGGATCGGAAAAATGTGAGTCAAAAATAAAAGAAGACTTAAGTGTCACCATCCGGTGCCTTCCCTTTATGGCTGAACCTGAAGCCGGCCGTTGTATCTGTTGCGGTGAACCGAGTCAAAGAAAAGTGATATTTGCAAAAGCATATTGATAGTTGTTTTGCTTTGCGCAATTTGCAGAAATGAAGCATAAGGATTAAAAAATGATCCGTATCAACGACATTATTGACAAAGTAAGTGAAACCCACCCTGATACGGATATGGATATCATCGACCGGGCTTATATTTATTCGGCCAGGGTTCATGAAGGACAACTCCGTTTGTCCGGTGAGCCCTACCTTTCCCATCCTCTCGAAGTGGCCTATATCCTGGCGGATATGAAATTAGATACCGTTAGTATCGCCGCCAGCCTCCTTCACGACGTCATCGAAGATACACATGCCACACCTCAAGATGTCCGAGATATGTTCGGTGACGAAGTATTTCATCTCGTATCCGGTGTAACCAAGCTGAGTATTCTTACCTTCGACAGTTCGCAAGAACGTCAAGCCGAAAGTATTCGAAGAATGCTTTTGGCCATGGCTGACGACATCCGGGTCATACTGATCAAACTGGCAGATCGGCTTCATAACATGCGGACGTTACAATACCAAAAGGAATCTAAGCGGAAAGAGATTGCCCAGGAAACACTCGATATCTATGCACCGTTAGCCTCTCGCCTGGGAATTTATTGGATCAAAAAGGAACTGGAAGACACCTCGTTTAAATATGTTGTTCCTGAAGAGTATTCAAAAATAGAAACTCTCGTCAGTAAAGATATGGAAGAGCGGGAGCGATATATTGAAACCGTAAAAAGATTCATAAAAGAAAAAATGGATGAAAACCATTTAAAAGGTGAGGTTTTTGGGAGATATAAGCATTTCTACAGTATTTACCTGAAGATGATTAATCAAAACCTCGAGTTTGAAGATGTTTATGATATTATCGCTTTTAGAATTATCCCGGAAACCATTCCCCAGTGTTATGAAACGTTGGGCCTCGTTCACGCACTTTGGAAACCGGTTCCCGCCAAGTTTAAGGATTATATCGGCATTCCTAAACCCAACATGTATAGATCGTTACATACAACGGTGATCGGGCCCTATGGTGAACGAATTGAGATTCAAATCCGAACCAGGGAAATGGATGAGGTGGCTTCATCCGGAATTGCCGCTCACTGGGGTTACAAAGAAGGGATGCCTATCGATGAAAATATCAGTAAGAAATTTTCATGGATCCGGAGTATAATTGAAAACCAGGAAAATATTAAAGATCCCAACGAATTTTTAGAAAATGTTCGGATCGACCTGTTTCCTGAGGAAGTCTATGTGTTTACCCCAAAAGGGGAAATAAAGTCGTTGCCGAAAGGCGCCACACCGGTTGATTTTGCTTATTTGATTCATACGGAAGTGGGAAACCAATGTGTCGGTGCCAAAGTCAACGGACGTATGGTTTCTATAAAATATGAGCTTCAGACTGGAAACATCGTTGAAATCGTTACATCGAAAAATCATCATCCCAGCAAAGATTGGCTGAATTTTGTCAAAACGGTCAAAGCCCGTTCCCGGATCAGGCAGTGGATTAAAACACAGGATAAAGAACGGAGTATGACCCTGGGCCGAGAGATGTGTGAGAAGGCGTTCCGTAAACATCGGTTGAATTTCAATACGCTGTTTAGATCCGAAAAAATGAACCAGGTAGTGGAACACTTTAATTTTAAAAACGTGGAGGATCTGATTGCCAGCGTTGGATACGGAAAAACCACGCCACTGCAAGTCGTAAGAAAATTTATGCCAAAAACAGAAATGGAAGAAGAAACCGGTTCCATTTTTGATAAGATCATCGGAAGGGTTCGAAAGAAAAAACCCAAATCCGGGGTTTTGGTAAAGGGACTGGATGATATTTTAGTCAAGTTCGGGAGATGTTGCCGCCCGGTCCCCGGGGATTCCATAACAGGGTACATTACACAAGGATTCGGTGTTACCATTCACCGAACCAGTTGTAAGAATGCCTTGAAAATGAATCCCGAGAGGCAGATTGATGTGGACTGGGACTATAAGAGCACGGAAACATATCCGGTAAAAATCGGGATCCGTTCCCTTGCTCGGGTCGGATTGCTGGCAGATATTACAGCCAATATCAGCAAAAATGAAGCAAACATTCTGGATGTTAACACAAAAATGATTGACAATAACGGCATTGAAATTTTACTAACCTTATCAGTTGATAATACCCATCATTTAGAAAAAGTGTTAACCTCACTAAAAAAGGTCAAATACGTTCAGAAAGTCAACAGAATCGGCATTTAAGGCGCCTTAATCACCCGGCCGGATTTTATGCAACTGGTGCACACAACCATCCGTTTTGCTCTTCCGTTCTGTACGGCTCTTACTTTCTGAAGGTTAGGATTAAACCTTCTTTTGGTTCTATTATTAGCGTGACTGACATTATTTCCTACAAGCGGTTTTTTCCCGCATATTTCGCATATTCTTGACATGATCGGTTCCTCTTTTTTGATTAATGCCCCAGGGTAACAACTTTTATGGCTATTACCACAGTATAATTTAAATCAGAACTTGGGCTAATACACCAATATTTGAAATGTGTAAAGTCTTTTTAACGGCTTGTCCGGATTAGTTTTTTAATTTTGATTGATTTTTAAGATTTCCTTCACACAGTGCAATATATTGCAGCGCCTTTTGTTGAACTCCGACATCCGGGTAATTGGTAAGGACAGCGGTAAACCGATTTAAAGCAGCCTTGTAATGCTTACTTTTGTAATAAAATAACCCCACGTAAAATTCGTTTTCGGCCAGACTTTTCAGGCATATGGCGATATGCTCCCCTGCCTTTTCCGTATACGGGTCTTGGGGGAACTGATGGGTTAACCGTACAAAAATGTTCAGCGCCTTTTGGGCAACAGACTGATCTCTGTCAGTTGTGTCCAGCTGATCAAAAAAGCACCGGCCGACCTGGTATATAACGTAAGGTATGGCATCATTACGCGGATGAAGGTTTTCAAACGCCGAATAAGCCATAACAGCCTCATCATACTCTTTTAACTGATAATGCGCATCTGCGATTTTAAGCTCGGCAAGGTTTGCCAGTTTATTAAAAGGGTACCAGTCTTTTAACTTTTCAAAAGTAACAATAGCGCTTCTGTAATTTTTCTTTTTATAATCTTTCATTCCTTCACTGGCAAGCTCTTGCGCTGATTTTTCCTCTTTAAGTTGTTTTCCAGCGCAACCTGAAAAGGCCAGCAAAGAAATTAAGCAGACGACAATCAATCGTTTCATTGTTATAGGCTTTCAATATAATGCTGTGCCGAAAACGCTGCAATTGCCGCATCTCCTACGGCAGTAACAACTTGGCGGAGTGGTGTATTCCTGACATCCCCGGCGGCATACACACCGGGTGCCGACGTTTCCATATTCAAATCGGCCAAAATAAAACCATATTTATCCATGGAAACGTCATTAGTCAAAAATTGGGTGTTCGGTTCTATTCCCACCCATACAAAGCAGCCATCCACGACGAGCTCCCGGGTTTCACCTGATTTCACGTTTTTTACGGCAACTTTTTCAACATTGGTCAAACCACCAATGATATCCGTAACCACAGAATCCCATATAAAATCGATCTTTTCATTTTTAAATGCCCGTTCCTGCAGGATGGCCGCGGCTCGAAGTTGATCCCGTCGATGGATCAGATAGACCTTTTTTACAAATTTGGTCAAGTACATACTTTCCTGAACTGCGGTATCCCCGCCGCCAACTGCGGCGACGATACAATCTTTATAAAAAGGGGCGTCACAAGTCGCACAAAAGGACACACCCTTACCGAAAAAAATGTCTTCTCCAGGAACCCCTAATTTCTTTGGAGATGCGCCCGTGGCGATGATGACCGTATGACATGTTATGGCTTTATCGCTTACCCTGACCGTTTTCACGGCTTGAGAAAAATCTACGGAAATTACCTCATGGGTTTCAATGTTAAGACCAAATTTCTTGACCTGTTCGGACATCTTCAGCACAAGGTCTGCGCCGCTCAATCCCTCGGGAAATCCCGGATAATTTTCAATCCAGTCCGTAACTAGTATCTGCCCTCCGGGGACGATTTTTTCAACTAGCAGGACATTCAGCTTGGCACGGGCAGCATAAAGCCCGGCGGTTAATCCGGCCGGTCCGCCCCCGATAATGACGAGATCATAGTCCACTTGGCTCATTATTTATCGCTTTCTATAGAATTTTATTGATGGATTCCTCAAGTTTTGATTTGGCAACCATGCCGACAATCTGCTCTGATATTTCACCATCTTTAAATAAAATTAATGTCGGTATAGCTCTGATCCCGTATTTGCCAGGGGTAACCGGACTATCATCAACATTGAATTTTGTGAATTTGAGCTTGTCGCCAAAATCACCGACAAGTTCTTCCATAATCGGTGCTATTGCTTTGCAAGGACCACACCAGGGCGCCCAGAAATCAACCAGTACGGGTTTGTCTGATTGTATCACTTCGGTTTCAAAACTGCCGTCATTAATTTCTAAAATGCCTTCCGCCATAATTTATTATCCTTTCAATTGGTTATAATTTATTGGACATAGCAAAAAAGAATTAAAACTTGATATTTATAATCATTTTGATACATATTGTCAACCCAACATAATTTTAATTACCATAAGGGAATAAGGGACATTAGATGGTAGAACAAATTCGTATCGGAGCGCTGATTTCCGGTGGTGGCACGAATCTTCAAGCGATTATCGATTCGTGCGAATCGAAAAAAATTGACGGGGAAATGGTGTTCGTGGGGTCGGACAATCCTGACGCAAAAGGTTTAAAAAGGGCCGAAAAACATAATATTCCTTTTTTTATAGTCGATTACGCCGAGATTATTCGGAAATATAAAGAAGATCCCCAAAGCCTGAAGCTTCCGAAAGATTATGATGTTGATACCGTCAGAAAAAAGCAACATCTTTTTTCTCAAAAAGATGACATCCAAAAAGTGGTTTCTTTTTTCAATACCCGAGCTATTGCTGAATCATTACTCATAGATGAAATGTCGGCTTTTCCTTTTGACCTCCTGGTGCTTGCCGGTTTTATGAGAAATTTAACGCCTTATTTTATCGACAAGATCAATACGAATTCCGATACCCCTCGTATCATGAACATCCACCCGGCGTTACTTCCCGCTTTTCCGGGGGTTGACGGATATGGCGATACGTTTCGATACGGGTGTAAGGTCGGCGGGTGTACGGTTCATTTTGTGGATTACGGTGAAGATTCCGGTGCGATCATCGGTCAGAGATCGTTTCCCATTTTGGAAACCGATTCCATAGATACGATTAAAGAGAACGGTTTAAAATTGGAATGGGAGCTCTATCCGGAATGTGTCCGATTATTTTCTGAAAACCGGTTGAGAACCGAAAAAAAAATCTACGGCCTTGGAAAAGGAAAAACATTTCATCGAACCATTGTGCGAATACTGCCACCTTAAAAATTATGACCTAATGTGGGCAATCCGGAACCAAACAAAATTTTAAGCCGTTATGTAAACTAAAAGCGAATCATCCAACATCAATGGGTTAGGCCGGTTGGCCTGTTAACCCGTTGCGCCGGCAATGAAAATATGAAATGTGAAGAAATCCGGTGTTTCGGCATTACGGTACGGCGAAAAAGTAAAACGTCTCCTCGGTTTACATCCCGCTGTTTGTCATGATAGTGCTTTGAGCATCAAGGGAATGGCAACGAAAGTTCCCATGGAACTCCCCAGATTGGTAAACACCACCACCAATAAAATTTTGGTGATTTTATTTTTCCAGAAACCTTTGATCGTTAGAATATCCTGGGAAAGATTTTCAAAATCCTTTACTTTGGGTTTGCTCGAAAAAGTTTCCACAAGTCCGGCAACCCATCCGGCAGCAATCATGGGATTTAGCGACGTCAGCGGCGCCGCCAATATCGAAGACAGTATGGTCAGCGGATGTGCCAGGGCGATCAGAGCGCCAAGCCCGGCTAAGATGGCGTTTGCTGAGATCCACCAGACCAACATGTCGGCGCCTGCTTTAACTCCGCCAAAGAAAAATCCCGCAACCATCAGTCCGACGATACATATGGGCAAAAACCATTTAAGAAATCCTGAAAACTTACCTTTAGGAGGGAGCGTTTCCAAAGGGCTAATGTCCCGGTCAGAGTTCCAGGTATTTTTAATTCCGGAAATATGACCGGCACCAACTACGGCGACGATTTTTTTCCCCGGTGCGTTTCGAATTTTATGAGAAAGATAGGCATCTCTTTCATCAATCAGGATCTTTCGTAAAACCGGTAGGGATTTACCAATTTCGGACAGGAGCATTTCAAGCACATCTGCCTGCTTCATCTTTTCAATATCTTCTTTTTCGATATCCTGGACTTCACCCAGAGAGAGCAATAATTGAAACAACAATTTTGCTTTTTCCCATAATCCCATTGCTCGCCACACTCTGGATAAGGTGATTCGGATATCCCGATCTGCAAGATGGATCTGAGCATCCACGGATTCAGCGGTTTCAATCGCACGGATCATCTCTTCACCCGGATTGATATCCAGTCGCTTCGCAATCCGTTTCTGGAAGGATGCCAAAATCAGATTCGATAACAGCAAAAACACTTTTTTATCCTTGATTACCTGAACAATATCGGTTTCCTGCCATTTTTCTTTTTGTCGTATAGCGTGATATCTGGACTCGCAAAGTTCAACACAAACCGTGTCCGGTTTTAACGACCGGATGACATCTGCAACCTGTTCAGCGCTTTCTTTGGAAACATGCGCCGTTCCCAAAAGAAGGATGTCTTTGTCTTTATACTGCATTTGGTGCATCATGTTGGTGTTGCGTATCATTGTTGTTGCGTATATAAACCTCTTGAGGGTTCACTTCTCCTTAAATAAAATTGCGTTTCAAAGCCGAATACGAATAATATATTTAATCCATGAATGCAACCGGAAAAATGAGCCAAAGTTTTGGAATTCCGTCTATTTTATATAAAACAGATTGAGCGAAAAGAAACCTTTTAACAGGGTGACAAATGTGATCAGCATAGGAGACAAGTATTTTGAAAACACATGTTCAAGCGGATATTCGTAATTACTTAATCAAAACAGAGCCATATTACCTGGCATCCGGCAATGAAATCGAGTTGTTTGAGACAGCCTATGACGCCAAAATTTCCGTCATGTTAAAAGGCCCGACCGGGTGTGGGAAAACCAGATTTGTGGAACACATGGCCTATCGCTTAAATCGCCCCATGATTACGGTTTCCTGTCATGAAGACCTTTTTGCCTCTGACTTAATCGGGCGTTATTTGTTGAAGCATGATGAAACGGTGTGGGTGGATGGCCCGTTAACCCAAGCCGTTAGGATGGGGGCGATTTGTTATCTGGATGAAATCGTAGAGGCCAGAAAAGATACAACCGTAATTATTCATCCTTTGACCGATCATCGTAGAATCTTAAGTATTGACAAGAAAGGTGAAACCATCCGCGCCCATCCGGATTTCATGATGGTGATTTCCTATAATCCGGGGTATCAGTCGGTGCTGAAAGATTTAAAACAGAGCACGCGACAACGATTTATGTCCCTTGATTTTTATTATCCGAATGCTGAAAGAGAGGCAACGATTGTTTCCGTTGAAGGCGGCGTCGATATGGATATCGCAAAAAAGCTTGTCTCACTGGCCCAAAAAATTCGGAATATCAGAGAACACGGATTAACGGAAGGTGCGAGTACCCGACTGCTGATTTATGCCGCCTTCTTGATCCAGCGGGGGGTTTCTTTCCAGACGGCTTGTCGCTCCTGTATATGCCTGCCCTTGACTGATGATGACCGATTACAGGAAACATTGAATGACCTGGTGGAGGATATGTTTTAAACGGTCATTAGGAAAAAATATTTTCAATGGAAACCGAAAACCCCTTTAAACAGATTTTTATTGCAGATCCGGAACTTGCAGATCGGGTTAAGGACAAGCTCGATCCAAAACTATCGCCCTTTTTATCAATATTTTCAAAAACGCTTGCTGACGATATCATGTGGGGGCTGGCTCAGGAAATTTCTTTTGGGCGCGCCATTGCCATGGGGTTTGTTGACCTTATTGAATCGGTTGGTGAAAAACAGATTCATGCGTATCATCAACTGATCCGAAAATACGGCGCAAAGGGCCCGACATTGGGCAAAATCATGGCCGAGCACCTCGTTTATGTGTTAAAGTTACGGCATCCGGACCTCCTTGTAAAATATCTAAAGACCATCGACGTTATGTCGCAAAAAGGGACATACACGTTGTATGGTCCACTGAAAGCCCTGGCTGTGTTATGTCAAACAAAAGACGTTCTAAGCGTTTCCGTCTGGCTGGACCTCTTGATGGAAACATTTATTAAGGATTTAACTTACAGTCAATACCGGCATTTTTCCTATACCCTGCCAAAGGTCGTTGCCACCTTTTCCGAAAATAAGCGGGTTTTTCAAACAGAGCAACTGCTCCGTATCATCCGAGCGGATTTTCACCTGGCGGACAATTTTATTGACGGCTTAGCCAATGGACTAAGCCTGCTATCAAAAGCGGCGCTAGATGATTTTGTAACCCGGGGCCTGGATAAATTAAAAAAGAGCAAAAACCGTTGCGCAAAATTTTTATCTTTGGAATCCAAACAGGGGCTGGATACGTTTACAACCCTGCAAGTTACGGTGCCGCTTTCTTTAGTCCGGCAACCCATCAATCAGTATATCAAAGCGCGGACAGGACTGCCGGTTTCCATAAAGCCGCTGTCATCCTTACCAGAAAGCTTGTTCAACGCCATTGACGATCAGCCGACGGTCTGTTCAGACGGAAAATTTATCTACCTGCCAAAAGAAATCAGCCGATTTGATAATAAGCGCCAAAACTTAAATTTTTATAAATGTCTGGCAAGACTGGAGGCCAGCCTATTTGAATTCGGAACGTTTGATTTTGATCTGGAAAAAGTTACGGAACGGATCGACCATTTATCTCTACCAAATACCCTCGACAGCCCTTATACTTCAGACTTGGAACGCTTTTTGGCCTATTTTCCGGTTAACCATCTTGCATCAGATCTGTTTACCGTATTTGAACATGGTCGTATTCGAATGCTCCTCTCCCGCTATTATCCCGGACTCATCCGGCGGGCGTTGCCGATTCTTCAGGATGAAGCCATGCAAATGTCAAAAGATACTGATCCGGTTAACCTGTTAAGCTTATTGTATCAACGAATCGCCTTAAATCTGAGTGTTGAAAAAATGCTCGGCATTGATGAAGATGAATGCCAATGGTTAATACGGATTTTTGATCTGCATAACCAAAAGATAACGACGGACCCGTCTGTGGAAACCAGTGCCGAACTGGTCTTAATGGTTTATCCGGATATTGAAAATCGATTAACAAAAATATTGCGTTCCGATGACATCGGTTCGGGGGATTGTTTTTTACAGACGCCGTTTCAGCGCAGGATAAGACCTGAGCTCTATTTTTCGGCATTGCGCAATTTAGATCTTATTGCACAAGCGTTAAAAGAAAAACTCGAAAACAAAGGAATCCGGGTGTACCGATCAACCATTAGAAAAAGGCTTTATGAAAGTAACGGGTCGCTTTCTTTAATGGATATAAAAGAAATTGTTTTTAGTCAGCCGGCTCGAAACAGGTCGTCAGAAGATGATAATCAAGACCCTGCCACCGTCGATGCCCGTTTGAATTTTTCCGATCTTGACGCATTAAAATTGTTTGAAAGCACCGGCATAACGGCGGCGCCGGAGGAGGATATCTCCAGATCGGTTTTTTGGTATAAGGAATGGGACAGCCGATTGGGAGACTATCTTCACAATCATAACCGGGTTTTTGACAGAATAATTCCAGGAAGAGAAGGCGATTTTTATGGCAACGCCTTGAATCGTCATAAAAATCTGGTGAAGCAGATTCGATATGCATTCGAGCTGTTAAAGCCGGAGGGACTTTCGATTCTAAGACAATGGGTGGAAGGAGATGAATTTGACTACCGGGCCTTATTGGATTTTGCAATGGATAAAAAGGCGGGTATCATGCCCTCAGACAAACTCTATATCAAGCGGATCAAACAGCAGAGGGATGTTGCCGTTCTGCTTCTGATGGACCTTTCCCGCTCAACGTCAACAATGGTAGGTGATTCGGATAATACGGTTTTGGATGTGGAAAAACAGGCTGTTGTACTTTTCTGTGAAGCCCTTGAGGTCGTGGGAGATTCATACGGCATTGCCGGGTTTTCCGGAACCGGCCGCTTGGGGGTCGATTATTTCAGGATTAAGGATTTTGACGAGGACTTGAACGATACCGTTCGGCAGAGAATCAATGCCATAGCGCCGCAGCGGAGCACGCGAATGGGGGCCGCCATTCGACACGCGACTGCACAACTGGAGAAAATTCCATCAAAGGTGCGTTTATTAATCATCATCGGAGACGGTTTTCCTAATGATGTAGATTATAAAAAAGATTACGCCATAGCGGATACCCGACAGGCGATACTCGAAGGGCGCTCAAAAAACATCTATGCTCATGCGTTAACCGTTAATATCACGCAAGATTCAAAGTTGGACGAGCTTTATGGAAACGTCCATCACAACGTAATTGCCGATATCCGGGAACTCCCGGACAAACTTCCGAGAATCTACAGTTCGTTGACCCGGTATTAACTTAACGATTAACCGGATTGACTGAATACCGGTCATCCTGTATTATTTTAAAATCTTACTACCGGAGACAAAGGGAGACCTTTGAAAAATGTTTATTTTTGTTCAAGTTCAAGGAAGGCGAAAATTTTAACCACAGGAATACATTGAGTATTTCGAGGATTAAAATTTGAG
>JAUXEW010000021.1 GCA_030620375.1 Desulfobacteraceae bacterium
CCGGCGGCCTAAATTATTTAGGCTAAAATGAATTCATTTTCATTGATAATGATTTTTAAATGATATATTAAAAATGTTTTAAATTTTACATATTCATGATGCGTAATATCCTTAAAAAGGAGTTAAAATCAATTGAAGGTATTAAAAGCACATCCATTTTTTATCATTGTCTTTGTGTTGTTTGTCTCGTTAATATTTAAAGGCGTGGTAATGGCTGACGGCGCTTCAAAAATTTTGATCCTTCCCTTTAATATTTATTCTGAAAAAGATATTTCCTTTTTGAAAAATGGTATTTGGGATATGCTCTCAACCCGCCTGGCCAATGAAGACAAGATAGTGATATTAAGCAGGAAAACATCTGAAATGGCACTTGAAAATCTTACCGAACCCATCAACACGGATATGGCTGTTTCGGCAGGGCAAAAGGTTTTTGCAGATTATGTCTTATTCGGAAGTCTTACCGTGTTTGGAGATGCGATTAGCACGGATGCCCGGTTTATTCATATTCCCACCCAATCGGCGGCGGTGGCGTTTAATCAGTCCGGCCGACAGCATGGAGATGTTATTTTACATATCAGTGATTTTGCCGCTAAGATTAATTCGGACGTGTTTGACACCAAGGTGCTGCCCCAACCCGTGGCCCAAAAAACCGAAAGTGTGGAAATCAGCCGGATGAACCCTGAAAAGTTGTGGGAAATGGAAAAAAATAAAGGTTCGATAAAAATCGAAACCGCAACCCCATCTAAACTTCCTGCTAAAAAGTCTGCCACAAAGGAAATGGCGGTTGCTACCCCACCGCCGCCGCTCCCAAAACCGGTAAGCGCCGAATCGCCTGGTTTCTGGAAAAGCAGTTCGTTTAAGTTAAAAATAAAAGGCGTGGCTGTGGGTGATGTGGATGGTGATCAAAACCCTGAAGTGGTATTCATCAGCCAGAAAGATGTTCATATCTATCGACTTGCCGGCAGGCGGCTTGAAAAAATTGATGTAATTAAAGGGAAGCGGTATAGTAATTTAATCAGTGTCGATCTGGCGGACATTAATGGAAACGGTCGAGCGGAGATATTTGTTTCAAATTATTTTACCAACAACGCCCAACTCAGTTCCTTTGTGCTGGAATGGGGGACAAACGGATTTGAAACGGTTTCGGAGCGTGAGGAATGGTACTTTCGCGTAATTTCCGAACCGGGATCCGGACCTGTCCTTTTGGGTCAAAAACAAAGCCGAAAAGACGAATTTTTTTCAGGACCGGTTCATGAACTTTCATGGATCAATGGCAAATATGTTTCCACCGGTACGCTTATGCTGCCTCAAAAAATCAATCTGTACGAATTTAGCTATGGGGATGCATTAAATGATAACCGAAGATTGATCATGACCTATGCAAAAGATGATCGGATTCGGATCTTGGATGATAAGGGCGATGAGGAGTGGATCAGCATCGATCGTTATGGTGGCGGTGGGGTTTGTCTGGAGTTTCCTTTTGATAGAAATGCGGGTGCACAGGAAAATGATCGCTACTATATTCCGCAGCGCATCCTTGTCGACGACCTGGATAATGACGGAAAAAATGAAATTGTAGTGGTCAAGAATGTAGATGCCGCCGGCCAATTTTTTAAACGGTTTAGACGCTATAAAACCGGCCATATCGAAACCTTACAATGGAAAGATATCGGCCTTGACGTAACATTTAAGACCACAGACATCAGCGGATATATCAGCGATTATGCCGTGGCCGATATTGATAATGACGGTTATAAGGAATTAATATATGCGGTGGTGGCAAAAAGCGGAATGCTTTTTCCTGATGATAAAAGTTTTCTCGTCGCCCAGGACATCCCTTTGGGTGACTAATTCAAAATCGTATCAATCTGTTCGTTTAAAAGATTTTTCCAGTGATTTCAATGTCAATGGAATCCATGTGGGGCGGCCATGCGGGCAATTGGAGGGGTTGTCGCATTGATCGAGCTGGAAAAGCAATTCGGTGATCTGTTTTTCGGAAAGGGATTGGTTCGCCCGGATGGCACTATGGCAGGCCATTATCTTCTGACATTCGTCAACGGCTTTTTCCAGTCCCGGGGTAAAACCGATTTCTATCATTTTTTCTATCATTTCGATGATGATCGGTTTTATGTCATAATTCGCCAGTAGTGCCGGTACGGCTTTTAGGGCAAAGGTGTTTCCCCCAAAAGGCTCTATTTCCAGCCCGGACCGTTTAAGTTGCGGAATTAAATCCGTAAGAACTTTTGCCTCTCGGTAACCAAGATCGATGGTTTCCGGGATCAACAGCTTCTGGCGGGGGCTGTTTTGGGTTGAAGATCGGGCTTTGATTTGTTCATAGATAATTCGCTCATGGGCGGCATGTTGGTCGATCATGACAAGACCGTCGTCTGACTCGCAAAGAATATAGGTATTATGAAACTGGCCGACGACTCTCAGGTCCCCAAAAAAGCGTTTTTTCCAAAGGGTTTTTTGGTCTGCGATCCGATCCTTTGAGATCGCTTGGCGTGATGCTGCCGGCTCTGCTGCCCAAAGAACGGAAACCGGTTCGGAAGATATTGGTGTTGTGCTTCCGATCCGGACTTCTTTTGCCTTAGGACGGGGCTCAGGCAAGTCCGGCCGTGACATCCGACCAGGCTCTTTTTTTAAGGCATCAGATACGGCCCGGGCAACAGTATCATGAACCCGCTTTTGATCGACAAAGCGAACTTCGTGCTTGGTGGGGTGAACATTGACGTCCACAAGCTCTGCAGGGAGATCGATAAAAATCACCGCCACCGGGAACTGCCCCTTCATCAACCGACCGGAAAATCCTTCGAACAGCGCATGTTGAATGACTTTATCCCTTACAAACCGCTTGTTGACGAAAACATAGATTCCCCGAGAAGTTTTTCGGCTATGTCGGTCGGATGCCGTCCATCCGGAAACTTCTATACTGTCCGAATGCGATTGGACGGGGTAGAGGTCTGTCTTTATATCCTTTCCCAGCACATCAATCACTCGATTAAAGGGATCCGATGACGACGTCCAGTTAAAAACGGTTTTTCCATTATGCAATAGCTTGAGCCGGACGTCGGGGTTTCCCAGAGCCATACTTGAAATGATATCGGCAATATGCCCCATTTCTGTGCCGATGGTTTTTAGAAATTTTCGTCTGGCCGGCGTATTGAAAAAAAGACGCTTTACGGTGATCATGGTGCCCACCGGCGCACCTACCTCTGAAACCTTGGTAATTTTCCCCCCCGCGACCCAAATTTCGGTTCCTGATGAAGTATCCTGGTTCCGGGTGACCAAGGAAAGATGGGACACCGACGCAATACTCGGCAATGCCTCACCTCTAAATCCGAGGGAGCTTATGGAGAAAAGGTCCTGATCCGTATATATTTTACTGGTGGCATAGCGTTCCAGAGATAGAAGGGCATCATCATGGCTCATGCCGATGCCGTTATCGGCAACCCGGATTAAAGAACGTCCTCCGTTTTCTACCTCGAGATTGATTCTGCCGGCCTTGGCATCTAATGCGTTTTCAACCAGTTCTTTAACAACAGAGGCGGGCCGCTCGACAACCTCGCCGGCGGCTATCTTGTTTGAAAGGGTTTCGGGTAGAATTTTAATGATTGACATGTAATATGGGTCCTAACCGTTTTATTTTTTATAAAATCGATATAAAAATGCTTCATCCTTTGGAGAAAGATCGAAGGTTAAACTCGCTTTATCGACCCATTTATGGACCTTGATATCAGGCTCTTTTTCCCGTTGTTCGGAGATCCATTTAATGGCTTTTCTCAATGCGTCGCCTTCAGGAATAATGGTTGTCACGGTAAAATTCTCTTTCCTAAAACCGGAGCGATTACAACGCCGGTTTTTGTTTATGGAAATCGGTTGTCTGTTCAAAATTGTACGCCACTTTTAGCAACATCTTTTCATTAAAGTGCTTACCCAGTATCTGAAGACCTATGGGAAGACCGTCTTTAGAAAAACCGCACGGAACCGACATACCGGGAATACCGGCGAGATTGGCTGACAGGGTATAGATATCGGACAGGTACATGGTAAGCGGGTCATCGATGTTTTCTCCGATTTTAAACGCCGGCGTGGGTGCCACCGGGGAGAGAATGACGTCACAAGCCTCGAACGCCTGATTAAAGTCTTCCATAATTAAGGTGCGAACCTGAGATGCCTTGTTGTAATACGCATCATAATAGCCGGCCGAAAGGGAATAGGTCCCTAAAATAATTCGTCGCTGGACTTCCGGACCAAACCCTTTGGAACGTGTTCTTCGATACATATCGATCATGGAAGGTTGGGTTTTATCCCTGGCCCCGTACTTTACGCCGTCGTACCTGGCAAGATTGGAGCTGGCTTCACAAGGCGCTATAATATAATAGGCGGCAACCGCATAGGCCGTGTGGGGAAGGGAGACTTCAATGCATTTAGCACCCAGTCCTTCAATGGTTTTTATAGCATGGGTCACCGATTCGTAGACAGAAGGATCGAGACCATTAACTTCAAAGTATTCCTTGGGTATACCGATGGTACATCCGTTGAGACCGGGTTTGAGAAAATGGGTATAATCCGGGACGTCTTTGGGAACTGAAGTGGAATCCTTATGATCATAACCGGAAATGATATTTAAAACCATCGCACAATCGGTCACATCCTTGGTTATCGGGCCAATTTGATCCAGAGAAGAGGCAAAGGCCACCAGTCCGAAGCGGGAAACCCTTCCGTAAGTCGGTTTCATTCCGACAACACCACAGTGTGAGGCCGGTTGGCGAATTGATCCCCCGGTATCGGAGCCTAATGCGCCTAAACACATGTCCGCGGAAACCGCGGCGGCCGATCCGCCGCTGGATCCGCCGGGAACACGGTCAAGGGCCCACGGATTTCGCGTCAGTTTTAAACTGGAATTTTCCGTTGACGACCCCATGCCAAACTCGTCCATATTCACTTTTCCGACCACTATGGCACCGGCTCGCTTTAACTTGTTAATTACTGAAGCGTTATAAGGGGGAATAAAATTTTTAAGAATTTTAGAACCACAGGTCGTATGAATCCCTTTGGTACAAATCAGATCTTTTATGGCAACGGGGATTCCGGTCAACAGGGATATCTTGCCTTTAGCGATCATCTGATCCGCATGATCCGCTTGCTTCATAGCCAATGCTTGGGTGAGCGTGATATATGCCCCCACTTGGTGATCGATTTTGTCAATTCGATCGAAAACGGCCCGGGTTAATTCCACTGAAGATATCTCTTTATTTTTAATCATCTGGTGGGCCTTTTGTATGGTCAGTTCATACAGATTCATCGGTTTTATATTACTCCTTGCTATCCAATCACTTTAGGCACTAAAAAATATCCTTCTTCTTTTTCAGGGGCGCCGGCCATCGCTTCCTCTCGGTTAAGATGCTTTTTTTCTTCATCGTCACGAAAAGCATTGGTCAAAAAAATCGCATGGGAGGTGGGCTTGACACCTTCGGTGTCGACCCGATTCAATGTGTCGAAGTATTTTAAAATGATTCCGATTTGTTCCGCAAATTTGTCAATTGAGGCGTCTTCCATTTGAAGATGCGCCAGGTTTGCCACATGAATTATTTCTTCTTTAGTTATTTTCGTTTCCATTTAGTATCCCGTAAAAGTTCGTATTGATAGTGACTTTATGAGCCGTTCTGATTAAACTAAAGCGAAATCAGAATGGCATTGTATTTGTCTTTTTTCAGAAGCGTTATTTTCTTTTCAGCCTCAGTCTTATCCTTGTAAGGTCCGATTCGTACCCGGAACCATACCCCTTTCCCCGAAACGTTGGCCGTAACCCTATAAGCCGGATAGCCTTTTTGCTTAAGTGTGGTTATCATATGGTCCGCTGCGGCCGGGTCTTTTAACGATGATACCTGAATGGTCCACTGCTTCTCGGTTTCACCGGGCCTGATCTTTTTTACCGCGCGCTTTTGTTTTGTCGCTTTAGACAGACTTCTTTTTTTTAAAATGGGCTGTTTGGTTACGGTTGGGACAGCCAACTTTAAAGATTCCTGTGGAGAGATGTTTAAAGATTTATTGCCGCCGGCGTTATCACCGGTCTGTTTTAATACTTCGTAAAACTCGAGACCGCTTTTGTTGTGTGCCGCATCCGAATAGGCTTTTAGCCGATCCTTCTCCTTTTGAACCATGATTTCCTTTAAGGCCACCAATTCTTTTTGAAGTTTTTGAATGTCGAACTGAACCGGCAGTGTTCCCCTTCCCACCAGGATGCCGAGCACAAACATCCAAACAGAAGAAAAGCAGATCAAACCAATCCAAAACCCGGATCCTTTCCGGTTTTTTGCACCGGCTGGCTTCTTCTTTTTTGGTTTTATGGGGTCTTTTTGATAATCCTTTTTCATGATATTGTATTACATTTTTTCCGGTGATGATACACCTAAAAGGGAAAGCCCGTTGTGAATGACTTTTTTCACCGCCGTTACCAGATACAACCGTCCGTCGGTCAATATTGGTTCATCGGACAAAACCCGATGCTTGTTGTAATAAGCATGAAAAGCAGATGCTAGATTTATCAAATAGAAAGTGATATGATGAGGTTCCATTAACTCGGCGCTGTTTTTTAGGACTTCAGGATATCGGGCCATCGTTTTTATCAACTGAATCTCTTCGGGTTCAATCAACCGGGAGACAGCCTCGTCATTCCACTCGATTCGAGAAATCCCTCTTTCCAGACCGTTACGGATGATGCTCGATATTCGGGCATGCACATACTGAACATAGTAAACCGGGTTGTCGTTGGTTTGTTTCTTGGCAAGTTCCAAATCAAAATCGAGCGGGCTTTCATGATGGCGGGTTAAGAAGATAAACCGGGCTGCATCTCGTCCGACCTCATTGATCACATCTTTTAAAGTCACAAATTTTCCTGCCCGGGTGGACATGGCCACAGGTTCGCCGTCTCTTGACAGATTGACCAGTTGAACCAGAATCACGTCAAACTGATTTTTTTGGCGTCCATAAGCTTCCATCAACGCCTTCATCCGGGGAATATATCCGTGATGATCTGCTCCCCAAACATCGATGACCCGTTGGAAGTTTCGTTGAAACTTATCCTGATGATAAGCAATGTCTGACGCAAAATATGTGGTATCTCCATTGCTTCTGACAACAACACGGTCTTTCTCATCTCCATAGTCGGCGGTTTTAAACCACAGGGCGCCGTCTTTTTTATAGACCAATCGTTTGTTTTTCAACTCCTCAATGGCCGCGTTCACCCTGCCGGTATCGTATAACGTCTGTTCACTGAACCAGTTATCGTAAGTGATGCCAAATAATTTTAGATCCTGGCTGATTTCTTCAAGAATTTGTTTTGCAGCGAATCGAGCACACTCGAAAATCGCATCATCTTCTTTGAAATGAAGCAGATCGTTATGCCTTTTTTCTCGAATGTCTTTCGCGATATCAAGAATGTAACCTCCCTGATAGCAATTTTCGGGAAATTGGATTTCGGAGCCGAACATTTCAGTATATCGAAGAAAAACCGATTGCCCCAGCGTTTTGATCTGCCTTCCGGAATCATTGATATAGTATTCTCGTTGAACATCATATCCGCAAAAAGACAAAATGTTTGCCAGGACATCCCCGACAGCGGCACCGCGACCATGGCCCACATGAAGGGGACCGGTTGGATTGGCGCTGACAAATTCCACTTGGATTTTTTCTCCGTTCCCAATGCTTGATGCACCGTAGTGCGTATTTTGCTCGTGGATTTGTTTTAATACGGGGTGCCAGGCCGAAGGGCGGACAAAAAAATTAATAAATCCCGGACCGGCGATCTCAATTTTTTCAAAATTATTTCGGCTATCATCCAAATACTTGATGATCGATTCGGCAATTTTTCGCGGCGCCATTTTCTGGACCGATGCCGAGACCATAGCGATATTGGTGGAAAAATCACCCTGGTTATCGAATTTCGGCTCTTCAATCTCTACTTCGGGAATGTCCGGGGAGTTTAGCTTTCCCTTTTCAACCGCAACGCGAACGGCCCGGTATATAAGATGTTGTATGTTCCGCTTCATGTTGTACCCGCTTTACGTTGGACGGTTTTTTAAAAAATTCGATTTCTGCATTGCACTTCAATTTCCTGACAACCAAAAGAAAATAAACATTTCAATTCATAGTGAGTTTTTCTTTCCAAGTCAAGACAGACGACTTTTTTCCGACCCATCAAGATACGTCGTCGCATAATCGGGAGTTCACATTCCCAATCGGCTAACCAACTCAATTCATTCCTGATAATATTATCATTGACAATATGCTTATTATTCGTGTATGGATGAATCATAATTTCAGGCTGGAGCCTGAGCCTTTTGATCATAACAGACACCAGATTAACCCATGCTGCCGCGAAGGTAAGAGTATCACGAAGATACTTTGTTTTCGTGGTTTTTTTTTGGAAATGGGGGATAGCAGGTCATTTTTCCGGCTTGTCGGGAGGTTAGGATCGTATGCATATATCGGAAGGTGTATTATCGGGATCGGTATTGATTTCGGGCTTTGCATTGACAGCGGTCGGTACTGCCGTAGGATTGAAAAAGCTCGATTATGAACATATTGCCCAGGTCGGTGTTTTATCGGCGTCTTTTTTTGTCGCTTCTTTGATTCATGTACCCATCGGGCCCTCGAACGTCCACTTGATTTTAAACGGTATTGTAGGGCTTTTGCTTGGATGGGGCGCATTTCCCGCCATTCTAGTGGCGTTGTCCCTACAAGCCGTTCTGTTTCAATTTGGGGGAATTACTTCCCTTGGGATCAATACGTTGATCATGGCGGTTCCGGCGGTAATGTGTTATTATCTTTTCGGATCAATAATTCGTAACCGACCTAAATGGATCGGTTTCACGGCGTTTGCCTGTGGGTTTACCGCTGTCTTTTTAGGAGCCGTTTTAGCCGGTGCGGCATTGATATTCACGGAGGAAAATTTTTTAACGGTTTCAGCTTTGATTATTGTCGCTCATATTCCCGTGATGATCATCGAGGGGATCGTTACGGTATTTTGTGTGGGATTTTTGAGTAAAGTTCGACCGGAGATGCTGTCGGCATTTTATGAAAAGGAGTCGAGATGGTGAATAAGCGGTGGTGTAAGATAACGTATGGCGCAACTTTTTTTATACTGATTCTGATGTTGACCGGGTTTCCCGGACAAGCAGTCGCCCATAAAGTGACCGTATTTGCATGGGTGGAAGGCGATACGGTATTTACGGAAAGCAAGTTTAGTAGGGGAAAGCGGGTGAATGGCGGTGAAATTTCCGTATATGATAAATCGGGAAACCGTCTGGTTGAAGGGAAGACCAATCACCTGGGAGAATTCTCTTTTACACTTCCGGGAAAGCCGCCCTTGATTGTGGAATTAAACGCCGGAATGGGTCATCGTGCCCAATGGACGATTCAGGCGGATGATATGGGTGAATCGCCTATAAAGAACATCGGGCCGGCTGAAGTTTCGGTAACCGTTAATAAATTCGCCGGCGATCAATCTGCATCATCCGTGGCGCCGATAATCCAAACCGGTGAATTGGAAGCCAACATAGAAAAAATTCTGGACAAAAAGCTAAAACCGATCATAAAAATGCTGGTCGAATTACAACAAAGCGATCCTTCTCTTACCGATGTCCTCGGCGGGATGGGATATATTATCGGCCTGGTGGGAATTGTCACCTATTATCGAAATCGAAAACCCAAGAATTGACGGATTCGGCCCATGATCAGTGAATTTTTTATCAATGACACGTTTTTTATCCAGCGATTAGACCCGAGACTTCGGATTGTCTTTGCAACCGCATATTCGTTTGCCGTGGCGCTTTTTGCCCATCTACAAACGCTTATTACGGCGTTGCTTATATCGTGTATGATGCTGGTTATGGCCGGGGTGAATTTTCGAGTATTGGCAAAAAGACTTCTGGCGTTCAACAGCCTGGTCCTTTTATTATGGCTGGTATTACCCATTACCTTTTCCGGTGAGGCGTTGTATTATATAGGACCCTTTACGATTACCCGAGAGGGCGTGCTTTTTTCAGCG
Source organism: Desulfobacteraceae bacterium (assembly GCA_030620375.1). GTDB lineage: Bacteria > Desulfobacterota > Desulfobacteria > Desulfobacterales > UBA5616 > JAUXEW01. Next base: position 10,055 of record JAUXEW010000021.1, read on the forward strand.
CAGATTACTTTAAAATCGAACGCGATCATGCTGGCTTTTATCGCTCTAATAGCCACTACACCCGTTTCAGTGATAGGACATGCTTTGGAAAAACTTTTTATCCCTCAAAAAATCGTTCATATTCTGCTGTTGACTTACCGGTATGTGTTTGTGATAGAACAAGAATACCAGCGCCTGATTCGAGCGATAAAAACCAGGGGGTTTATACCGAAAACCAATATCCATACTTACAAAACCTATGCTTATCTTATGGGTATGATTTTTATTCGATCCGTTGATCGGGCCCAGCGTGTTTATCAGGCCATGATTTGCCGGGGATTTGAAGGAAAATTCCACTCCATGGATTTATTCGCCTTAAAGCGACAAGATTATATCTGTTTGCCCTTCATGACAACGACCATTATCGGGTTAGAGGTTCTGGAATGGATCGTCACAATATAATCATTCAATTGGAACACATTGAATTTTCTTATCCCAATGGCCGGTCCGTACTCAAAGATCTTGACTTTAAATTGAAAAGCGCACAGAAGATAGGCCTCATTGGTCACAACGGAAGCGGCAAATCGACCTTTTTACAGATTATGGTAGGATTAATAAAAGCATCGTCTGGCACGATTCGAATTTTTGGGGAGCCTGTAAAAAACGAGAAGGACTTTCGAAAAGTAAGAAAGGAGATCGGCCTGGTTTTCCAGAATGCGGATGATCAACTCTTTAGCCCCACTGTATTGGAAGATGTTTCATTTGGTCTTTTAAATCAAGGGAAATCAGCCGAAGAGGCCCGAAACATCTCATTAAAATTGTTCGAAGATCTTGATTTAAAAGGGTTTGAAGATCGTGTTACCTATAAACTGTCCGGTGGAGAAAAACGGCTGGTGGCCCTTGCCACGGTATTGGTCATGGAACCCAAAGTCTTGTTGTTGGACGAACCCTTTTCCGGACTGGATGAGGCCACGCGGGAACGGATCATACAGATATTAAGTCATCTTAATATCAGCTATATTATTGTTTCACACGAATACGATTCTTTGGCCCAGACCACCACCGATATATGCAGCATGAAAAATGGCCGCATTACTTTTGATGGTGACTCCAGCGCCCTGCACAGCCATTTCCATAAACACCCCGGCGGAATCATACAACATAAGCACAACCGATAATATGCCTGAACAGCTATTATGGTTATGCCCACCGGATTTATTCAAACATAAAAAGAGGTCTATCCGAATTTCTCAAAAGGAATTTAATCAATGATTACCATGAATTGAAGTAATCCAGCCGAAAATGTAGGGCACGGTCCCTGAACGTGCTGAAACCGGTCTGTTCGCCATTCGGTCCGTTCGGGGAACGGGCCCTACAGCTCTGTCCGTTCGGGGAACGGACCCTACAGCAGGACATCGTACACAAAAAAGCCGGGTCCTCTGGGCCAGGATTCTTTATAAAGGCGTGATTTTTTTAAGAGACTGTCAATAAGAGACGTCAAAGACAAAATTGTCCGTTATAATGGTGCCGACTTAAAAGCATAATCGGAAAACCGGTGAAAACAAAAACCCGACAAGCGGATGGGTAAACAATGAAAGGATATGTGCAGCTCTATACGGGGAACGGCAAGGGAAAAACTACGGCAGCCTTGGGGCTGTCCATCAGGGCGGCCGGTGCCGGTCTGAGGGTGTTTATCGTGCAGTTTATGAAAATGGGTGATTACAGTGAAATTAAAGCCTTAGAGCGGTTTTCCGATTTGATTACCATCGAACAATACGGGGTTGGCCGGTTTGTAAAGGGGAAACCCACCCCTGAAGATAAGGCGGCTTCCCGGAAAGGCCTGGATAGGGTCAAATCAATCGTTGCGTCCGGAAAATACAACATGGTGGTCATTGATGAAGGTAACATAGCCGCTTTTTTTGACCTGATCAGTGTTCAGGATCTTTTGGACATTATTGATAACAAGCCGGATAATATGGAACTTATCATAACCGGCCGGAATGCAGACCCAAGGGTGATCGAGAAGGCTGATCTGGTAACGGAAATGAAAGAAATTAAACATTATTATCAAAAAGGGGTTAAGGCCAGAACCGGGATTGAAAAATGATAACAACGGTTTGGGAGCGATCATGTTAAGACAGTTTGCCGGTGTGGTCTCCATTGAAGTTTTAACATATGACAAGTTATTAACATCTTAACCATTTTTGGAACGCTGCTGGTTCAACGGTAATAATAAGAAGACCGCGTAAGATTTCACAAACACTGAAAATTAAAAAGGGTTGCATACGGGAGCATATGGAGTATGTTAAACGTCATGGCATAACCGTTATCTTTCATTAGAAAAGGAGCTTATCGTGAATACAAGTCAAGATTGGGAAAAACCGATTCGAAGGATGGAGCTGTTAATGCGGCTTAAATCCTTTCCCGTGGCAGTCAAGCTTTTCGAAAATAAAAATGAAATTAACGACATTCCATTTATACGGCGGCTGGATCACAAATCCACATTATGCCAGCTCATCAATCTTGTCCGGAATTTTGATTGGACGGTTGGCGCAGAGCTTGATGATTTTATATCCGTCATGTGCCCGTCAATCATCGGATTGGCGGACATCCCTGATTTTATGAAGGACGGGACCTTCCGAAGCATTGTATGGTCCAAAAGTCGAGCCGACGGGAAAAAATATGAAAACGGCATACCGCGGCTGCCGACGGGCAAATACGAAGCGGTCGCCATGGCCCCGCTTGTTTACAATCCGTTTGATCCGGATATCGTATTGATATATGCAAATCCGGCCCAAATAATGCTCTTGATCAATTCGCTTCAGTTTGAAGATTATGAAGTGATGCAGTTTTACTGTGTGGGGGAATCCTCGTGTTCGGATGCCATTGCACGTTGTTATTTGACCGGCAAACCGTCGCTTACCATTCCCTGTTACGGAGAGAGACGTTACGGTCATGCCCAAGACGACGAACTGGTAATGGCCGTTCCCGCCGATATGATCGACAAGGCCCTGAGGGGAATGGAGGCCTTATACCAAAGGGGAATTCGATATCCGATCAGTTATGCCGGCGCAGAATCGGATGTTACCAGAGAATTTCCCCAGGCGTATCAATCCGAAGGCATGATAACCGGGATGCGTGGGAATTCCAATCGGCTGCTGCTGGGGGTAACCGGTAGTGTCGCCACGGGCAAGTCGACTGTGGCCAAGATGCTGGAGGAGCTGGGAGCTCCCATTATTGATTTTGATATTTTAAGCAGAGTTGTCGTAGAGCCGGGCAAGCCGGCATATAAGGATATCGTTTCGTTTTTTGGAGAACAGGTCCTGCTGGAAGATAAAACCCTTGATCGAGAAAAGCTCAGAGAAGTCGTTTTTCAGGATATGGAGAAACGAAAAAAACTGGAAAGTTTTATTCATCCGAGAATAGGCGAATTGTTTTTAGAGCTCGTCGAGAAATATGCCAAAGGAAAAGAAAGAATAATCATACAAGTGGTGATTCCGCTGCTTATCGAGACCCAGATGCAGGCCATGTTTGAAAACCTGTTAATGGTGTATGCTCCGGAGGAAGTGCAGTTAAAACGATTGATAGAACGGGATAATAATAGTGAAGAATTGGCAATGAGCATTATTCGTTCTCAACTGCCGGTGGAAGAGAAAAAAGGGTATTGTGATATGGTTGTCGATAATTCCGGTTCGCTCGAGGAAACCCGCAAACAGGTTGAAGAAATATGGGAGAAATTGATAAATCTCCAGGAAGCGCGGATTAAAGCGCAGTAGCGAACGCATGCCTCGCAGCCTATGATAAGTACGCTTTAAAAATAAATAAGGAGAAACCATGACGCTAAAATTCTTAAGGAACAAAGTGGTTGAAGTTAAAGCCCGGCCGGAGGGTGACCTGGTGGTTTCATGGAGGCTGACCGACGATTTATTTAAAGCTGAAGTGGAGTTGATCGTGCAGCCGCCGGATTTGGAAATAATTGAGGCTGATGCCCGGTTGGAAAGATTCATCCCCCTGTCTTGCCGGGATGCATCAGAGCAAATCAAAAAAGTGGAAGGCGTCAGTATCGGTAGCGGTCTTCGGAAAATCGTGGCAGGGCTGCTGGGGGGAGCGGATGGATGCGCCATACTGGTGGATGCCGTTCTGGAAAGCTCCAATGCCGTCATACTCCATTTTACACGTCCCGGAATCGAGATGGGGGAAAGCACCACTGATCCTGACGAAAAATTGGTTGGTTTACGGGAAATGATTAAGTTAAATCCTCGGCTGGTTAGAAGCTGTATCGCTTTTCAAGACGACAGCCCCATCATGAAAGGACTCGATATTTAAGGAGGAAGTTATGATATCATTTCAGCGAAATCAGATTGTTGGTGCCGAGTTTATTGACGATAAAACCATTCGTTTTAACGGAATTCAGGAGGATCACATTTATGGAATGGAGATCTCCATGGATGTCCGGATTGACGATGGAAAGATACTGAAGATCCAGGGGAATATGAAGCGTTACACCAATTTTGTTTGTCCTCAGGCAGTGCCGGTTCTCCAGACGGCAGTCGGATTGTCACTCCGTGAAGCAGGCTGGGATAAGCAGGTGATGCGGGAGATCGGTCGAAAGGGCTGTGAGCATTTTGCCGAAATTGTCATAGAATGCGGGCGATGCCTTGACCCGGCTGTTATGTCCAGAGACCTTGGCCTGGCACTCAAGCAAGACCCGGGATTGAATCAAGAGGAATACCTTGCCCACTGGACAGCCGGAAAAAAATAAATTCCGGTGGCGTTAGCCGATTATTGATCATTAAAATAAAAGGAGTGTCGCTTGCTGATTGATCTTCATGTTCATACATATCCCCGTTCACAATGCAGCAATATTGATCCGATGGACTTGGTTCAGGAGGCTAAACGGATCGGGCTGGACGGATTTTGCCTCACCGAACATCAGGTGTTGTGGGGAGTAGATGAGGTAAAACGACTGGCTGAAGATAACGGGATCAAAATATTCAGGGGAAATGAAATCACCACAGCTCAGGGCGATGTTCTTGTTTTTGGACTTGACAAGGATATCCAGGGGGTGATTACAGTTCAAGAGCTTTATAAGGAAGTAAAAACCGCCGGTGCATTTTCCATTGCAGCCCATCCGTTCCGCGGGTTTAAGGTATTCGGATTAGGACAGATCGGTTTGAGCCTGGACCAGGCCTGCAAAAAAAAGATTTTACAATTCGTGGATGCCGTTGAAATAAGGAACGGCCGGGTAACGGAAAGTGAAAATGAACTCGCGCATAAGGTTGCTGAACGGATAGGCCTTCCGGGCACAGCCGGGAGTGATGCACACGAGCTTGATGCATTGGGCACCTGGGTTGCGATTTTTGAAAACGACATTCGTACGGAAGCGGACTTGATAAAAGAGCTTCGTGCCGAAAAGTTCACCATAGGGACCGCACGATAATCTGCTTGCAGCAGAGGACTTGTATTTTACAGTAAACTACCACCCGCATAGCGGGTGGCTTTCTTTTCCCGCAAAGCGGGAAAAAAGAGGGCACGCCAGTGCCTCAAAGTTTCAGTTTTATCCCGGTGCGAAGCACCGGGTTTTTTTTAAAACAATAAACAGAATATGGAGGTCTAACAATGAGTGGGGACATTTATGTTAAGCTCCGGGAATTTCTAAACAATTTGCCCGGCGGGTACCCTGAAACCGAAACCGGGGTAGAAATTAAAATTTTGAAAAAATTATTTACATCCGAGGAAGCCAATATTTTGTTGAATATGACGGCCATGCCTGAACCGGCGTCTGCTATTGCCCAAAGAATGGGAATGGACGAGATCAAAGGGGCTGAAACAATCGAATCCATGGCCAAGAAAGGCTTAATTTTACGGGTCCGGATGGGGGACGATGTTTTTTATATGGCCATGTCGTTTATAGTGGGAATATTTGAGTTTCAAGTTAACCGGATGGACCGGGAATTTTCAGAAATGATGGAAGCGTATTTCCCATATATTGCAAAACTCTGGTCGTCGACCAAGACTCAGCAGCTTCGGGTGGTGCCCTTGAATTCTGCGGTGGGTGCGGCATCCGCTGTTGGAACGTATGATCAAATACGTGAACTGATAAAAGGGAAGGAATTGATATCGGTTGCACCCTGTGTCTGTGCTCAAGAAAAAGAACTTGTTGGCGAACCCTGCAGTCGGCCGACAGAGCGGTGTATCCAGTTTGATATCGTGGCCCAGTATTATTTAGAGAACAACATGTCCAGAAAAATAAGCGAAGAAGAGCTCATGGAGATCCTCAACATGGCGGAGGAAAAAGCACTGATTGTATCGCCTGCCAATACAAAGGAAATCAATAATATCTGTCTGTGTTGCGATTGCTGTTGCGGCCACCTTAGAATGTTGAAAATGGGCGGACATCCGGCGGAGCAGGTTCAATCCTCTTTTCTGGCCCAAATTGATCCTGATCTTTGCTCCGCCTGCGGGGTCTGTGAAGACCGGTGCCAGATGGACGCGGTTACGGAAGGAGAGGATGTCTATGAAATTGACATCGAGAGATGTATCGGGTGCGCTCTTTGTGTTCCCACTTGTCCTGAAGAGGCAATATCGCTGATTGATAAGCCTGGCGTTGAACCTGTCCCTGAAAATATGATTGAAACCAATATCAAAATTGCCACTGAGCGGGGTTTAATGTAACTGAAAAGACTAAATTAACCTTGATGGTTTCGTAAAAATTCCAATTACTGCGTTTCGTTTCAACCTTTGCCTGCCGGCGCGTTACATGCCGGCAGGTCATTGCAACCACCTATATCTATATGATGATGAATCAGCAGGATATTATCCAAAAAATGATAAGGGACTCCATCGGAAAGGAAGCTGCCGAACCGTTATCAAAGGATGAGATGAAACAAGTTAAGAATCTCGATCTGGCGACTATAGAAATCTCCGATGAAAGCCTGAAATACATCAAAGAGTTAACCCAGGTGGAGACGCTTTTTTTAGATGGAACCTGGATAACCGGGCCTGGGCTGAGGCATTTAAAAAAACTTATTTTATTAAAACGACTCTATCTATTCAGAACCCGATTAAACGACAGAGGATTGTCTAATTTTAAAAGCTTGAAACATCTAACCCGCCTGGAAGTATTGTCACTTAGCGAGACCCGAATTTCAAACAACGGTTTAAATCAAATCAAAAACCTGACAACCTTAAAAGATCTGGATATCAGCCGGAACCGGATTTCAGATAAAGGTATGAAATATCTGGTCAATTTTGACAAGTTGGAGGTTCTGAATTTAAGTAGTACGTTGCTCAGTGATATGGGATTAAGGTATATTAAAAACATTCCGACGTTAAAGATACTGTACCTAAGTGATACCCGGATAACCGATAACGGTTTGGAGGAAATCAAAGGCTTGACCGGCCTTGAGATGTTATATTTGGATGGAACCCAAATTTCCGATGAGGGGTTGATTAACTTAAAGGGCATGAAGTCCTTAAACTGGCTATCGCTTTATAAGACCTATGTAACCGAAAACGGCATGCAAGATCTTCAATCGGCGCTTCCCAATTGCATGGTTATTAATCGATAGGTTGTTTGTTTCTTTACATGAAATTCGCATGTCTTGAGCTTGATCCGTAATCTGCCATTTCCGGATGGACACTAGGAAACGGTGTTGGATGTAAAGGAGAAAAAAATGGAGAATGCAAAACATCCTTTCGTGATCCCATTCGAATTTCGGGGAAACGGATCAGAATACTTCCGAATATGGTGGGTCAATGTTCTGCTTTCCATCATTACGCTGGGTATTTATTCAGCCTGGGCCAAGGTACGCCGCAAGCAATATTTTTATGGCAATACCCGGCTGGACGGCACTGGATTCGAATATCTGGCCGACCCGGTCAAAATCCTGAAAGGCCGACTCATCGTGGGCATGTTTTTCGTACTTTACCTCATATTGTCCAATTTAATTCCCCGGGTCGCCACTTTATTGAGCCTCGTTTTCATCGTCGCCCTTCCCTGGCTGGTGTTGCGGTCCCTATCCTTCAACGCCTATAACAGCGCTTTTCGAAATATTCGTTTTGGGTTCCGGGCCGGCTATGGAGAGGCAGCTAAAATATTTGTGCTTTTCCCTGTGGCTGTAGTTTTTACGCTTGGCATCCTTGGCCCATTCGCTTTTTTCAGACAAAAGCAATTTATCGTTGAGCACAGCAGCTACGGTACCACGCGATTTGCCTTTACGGCCAGTGCCGGAGATTACTACCGGGTATTTTTCAGTGTTTTTTTCCCCGTTTTAGGTGGTGTGGTGGTTTGTGTGCTCGCCGGTTTCATCTATCCCCCAATTGTTCCATTGATTGTCCTGGTTCTTTATCTGTATCTGTTCGCCTATGTATCGGTAAAAATCACCAACCTGTTATTCAATTCCACCCAACTGGCCTCCCACCGTTTTGAATCGGCATTAAAGGCAAAAGAATACATGCTGATTGTGCTGACCAATACGATTGCCACGGCGCTTACCCTCGGATTTTTTCATCCATGGTCGACCGTTCGCACCCTTCGCTACAAGGCAGATCATTTAAAACTGATACCCGAAGGTGATTTGGACCATTTCATTGCCGACAGGCAGGAACAGGTGAGTGCGATCGGGGAGGAAGTCAGCGACTTTATGGAGTTTGATTTCGGCTTATGATGGTGATCAAATGAATATGGCCGGGAGAAGCGTTGAAAATTACCTGCAACTTGCTGCAGCGGGTTTAAATCTATATTCCCCACAGTAAATATCCAACCCGGGCGTTTTTGAAAGACTGGCCAGCGTCATGCTGAGTTCAGATGCGAGTTCTACAGCAAGCGATGTAGGCTTCGAAACCGCAAGAATGATAGGTATTCTGGCCCTGGCGGCCTTTTGAACCAGTTCGTAACTGATGCGTGACGACAGAACCAACACAACGGCTTCACTTAGCCGATGGTCCAAAAACAGTTTTCCAATGGCTTTGTCCAGAGCGTTATGGCGGCCGACATCCTCTGCCGTCGTGAGAAGCGTAAGACTGGCTGTGAAAAGTGCTGCGGCATGGGCGCCACGGGTTTGGTTCCGAACTGGCTGATGATCTGAAAGCTCATTGATGCAGTGCAGCGCCCTGCGCATATCGATGACACAGTCATCTGTAACAGGCTGAATTTGTTGATAAAGATCTTTGACAAGCTCCTTACCGCAAAGGCCGCAACTGGTCTGGCTGATGTATTGGCGCCGGTCCAAAAGGTCGGGGATGGCGTTTCTGCGGGCCTCATTTAATGAAACGGCCACCACGTTGGTGTCTGCCCCGTCGCAAAAGGCCAGGGACTGAATATCTTCCGGATCGTCGACAATCCCTTCTCCAAGGCAGAATCCGGCGACATGAGGGAGCTCTTCGCCGGGGGTTCTCATCACCACCGAATAGGGGTTACCTTGAATACGGATTGACAGGGGTTCCTCACCGATAAGCTGATCAGTAACCGGAATTTGTGATTGCATATCCCAATGAAAGATATTGTGCTCAATAACGGTTTCCAAAGAGAAGCCTCCTTTATTGTTTTTAAAAACCCGGTGCTTCGTATCGGGATAAAACTAAAACTGTGAGGCACTTGCGTGTCCCTTTTTTTTTGCTATGCGGGTGGTGGTTTACTCGGATATTCGGCTGAGATAATCAAACAACACGCCCTTGTTATCATAAAACCACTTAATCCGATGGCCCTGGGAAGTCTAGGCCATAAATATGCCAAATGAACAACAAATTTTACTTGACAAAACTTAAATTTGAAATAAAAATAGAAACTTTTGAGTTAAGTTATTCCGAATAATATATTTTTAATTAAGATAAATTAGAAAAAGCCTCACTAAAAGAGTTTGTTTGTTTTAAAAAAACCCGGTGTTTTGCACCGGGATAAAACTGAAACTTTGAGGCACTGGCGAGCCCCCTTTTTTTTCCCGCTATGCGGGTGGTAGTTTACTTATATTTTAGATCGTTTTCAACAGTTTTATA
>JAUXEW010000060.1 GCA_030620375.1 Desulfobacteraceae bacterium
GTTTTTGTTTTAAAAAACCCGGTGCTTTGCACCAGGAAAGAGAGGGATACAATGGCCGAGTTAAAATCCGAGTTTATTTTTGAATATGAAGGCGAAGTGGAGTTCCCGGAGGTTTTTGCAACATCTCATGTTGGGACCCGGATGTTTTACTTTCTCAAGGGCGGAACGGTAAAAGGTCCTCAACTGAACGGGACATTGCTGTCCGGCGGCGGTGATTGGCCGGTAATTCGAAGTGACGGCGCCGGTGAAATAGATGCCCGTATGGTCATTAAGACAGACGATAACGAGCTGATCTATGCCTGTTATCGAGGAATTAGCGTAATGTCTCCGGAAGTCGGGATGCGGGTTCAAAGCGGTGAGAAAGTGGATCCTTCGGAATATTATTTTCGGACCACGCCTGTCTTTGAAACCGGTTCTGAAAAATATGGTTGGCTGAACCGGATCATATGCGTGGGAGTCGGCACTTTTGAGTTGGGTCGGGTATCCTATAAAGTTTATAAAATATTATAAGGAGAAAAACATGGCATGGGAAGATGTTAAAGACATTTTACGACCGCAAAACGTGCATATGGGTAAAATCACGGTTGACGAAGAAAAATGTCAGGGCTGTGGTTTATGTGTTTTAAATTGCGTCACACGGGCGTGGGAAATGGATGACAACGACATACCTCGTCTAAGAGAAGGATATGCCTGTTTAAGCTGCTACAACTGTATAGTGGCCTGTCCGGAGGGTGCGATGTCCCCTGTTGACCCGTACCATGTCGACGATGGATTTTGGAAGACCATTCCCCACACCCCTCCGGCCAAGCTCCCTTTGGAACCGAAAGACGAAGAAGGGAACCCTGCTGAATACACCGCCATTGAACGGGCCATTCTTGAGCGCCGGAGTGTCAGAAACTTTAAAGACAAGCCGGTTCCGGACAGCTTGATCCGCCGTGTTTTGGAAGCCGGGCGATTTGCACCGAGTTCCGGCAACTGCCAGCCCTGGAAATTCATTGTGATTAAGGACAAAGGAATGATCGATGAAATGGATGAGGCAATATCCGGGATGATTGGCGGCATACACAACATGTATATGAACGACGAAACCGTAAAAGGAATGGAAGTCATGGTGGCGGACAATCCCACACCGATGGCCGATCCGAGAATGATCATCGGCGGTTTCAGACCCATTGCCACAAAAGAAGTACTGCCTTCATTGGGAGCAACAGCGGTAATCATGATTGCAGGGGATATGCGTTCCATTGCCGGGCCTTTCATACAAATCGGAATCTGTGGCCAGAACATGTGTCTCGCAGCGAATTCCCTGGGTATCAGGTCAACCTGGGTAGGCTTTTATGCCGTTCTTGAGCAATTTCCGGATATCAAGAAAAGACTGGGTTTGGAACCGCCGTGGACTATCATTTCCTCAATTGTTTTGGGATACCCGAAATTCAAACAGGACGGCATGGTTCCCCGTGAATACCGGCCGGTCACCTGGTTTAGAACCGGATGGGATACGACGGAAATAGAGACGTAACCCGCAGCTTATACTTTGGATAAATTCATTCATACATTCTTTTTTTAGAAAGGGGGAGGGTACAATGGCAAAATCTAATAAAGTCCATATCATCGGTGCAGGGTTGTCCGGTATGATTGCCGCATACAATCTGGCAAAGGAAGGTTATGATGTTTTGGTTTTAGAAAAGTACGGTAAAATCGGGGGATCCGTGGCTCACCATCCTTCAACTCATGGTACACCGATGGGTATAGAATATATTTGGGATTATATCGGGATTGATCTTTCAAAATATTTTATGGCATCAACGCGTTTAGACATGTTCATATATGAAGATAAGTTCTCATTGATCGAAAACAATAACTTTATCTGTGAACGGGGACCTCGCAAGACAGCGGTTGATCGTTATCTTTATGACAAATGCATGGAAGTCGGGGTAAAATTTGAATTTAACCAGGACATTAAAGACCCTTTGGATATGCCGGATCCTACGATCATCGCCACCGGGCTTCACAAAGATATGCAAGCGTTTCTCCAGCGCCCCATGACCCGGTTGCCTGTTTTTGCCTCACGGCGGAAACTAAATCCCGGTGAAATGGACGGACATCTTTATGCCTGGATGGGGGATTATACCCGTTGTTATGGATACTCGGCAGCTATGAATGATTTGCAGTTTATCAATTTTTTTTCAGACGATGATCTGACGGTTATCGACCTGAAAAATTATGAAAAACATATTGAAAAAAGCACGGGACTTCAGTTTGACAATTGGAATTATTGCGAAGTTTATGCACCGACAGCCAGTGCCGACGCTCCCCAATTATTTGTGGGCTCCAAAATTTTGTCAGGATCTCTCGCCGGATCGATGTGCCCCATTGCATTTTTTGGCATCCACGGCGCGTTGGTTTCCGGGAAAATCGCGGCCTTGGCGGTTTACGACCCTGAAAAAGCCGAGGCTGAGTTGAAAAGAGTGACATCGAACTATCAGGCCGCCCATAAGGCCTATGTTAAGTCAAAGCGTATGGCCCATAAAACCAAACTTAAGCTGCAGCGAATGGTCCTTAAACATCCATTTTGGGGTGGTCTACTACCAAAGCCGAAGTATGCAATAGCCGGCATAATCGATCCGGATCCCGGCCCTATACCAAAATATATGGGTACCATTTAGGACCTGCCGGAAATATATAATTTGAAAAAGGCGACGTTATCAGAAGCGGTATAAGAGATAAAAATAGAGAGCGGTACGTGAACAAGCAATGCGCTCGCTAACCCCCTAGCTTGCTGCGGGGTTAGCGAGCGAAATACAAATAGTCTAAAATACTTACCTGGAAGATTCAACGGCTGAATGGTTCCGCCTGCATTCAATAAATTCTTCCGAAGGCTCTATTTTTTGTCTTTTTCAGATAGTCGGCCCTTTTTTGCAAGATGACGTAATCCAATATATTCGCCCGCTATTTAAAAAAACGGAAGTGCTACGGACAAAAATGCAGCTATGTTTTCATTGGGCTCTATGGAAAGCCCCATTAAAAATTTTGTTGTTCCAATAAATCATTGTTCGCAAGTTCCACGATTCTGCTCAACACTTCCTTGAAACTCACATCAATTTGTTGCTTATTATCAAAAACAGCATCAAACACCTTTAGCCCGAATTCATCGTCCTCCCTCACGGTTAATCTTACCGATCCCGGCGCAAAATGGCCGTTTTTTAGTATCACGTCTTCGTCTCCGTCCACAATTCCTATCACGGGAATCTGAAACCTGTACAGGATGTCCCCCGCTATAACTGTTGTATCGTCTCCAACGGTGACGACCCCTTCCACGTCGCGCGTCAAATCGTATACATACATCCCGGCATGGTCCACAAACACGACCCCACGTCCCTTTGTTTCAGTAATCCTGGGCGTATGTTTGGTGCGCCGAATCGTAGACGATGAAGCCAGCTTGACCGTACGCAGATCCACGCCTCCAAATCGGTCCAGCTTTTCGATCCCATGCGCCTTGACCGTGGCGCCTTGGACTTTGCAGATGTGGCCATTTTGGCATGCAAGCACGACCTCCGCACCTGTCGCCCGCCCGACCATAATACCGTCCACGAAAATGAAATCGCCGGCGGCAGCAGTCGTTATGCGGCGGTACACCTTCCCATCAGCTTCCCAAACAGACGGTTTGATCTGTATTCGATCTCTTTGCGATACACCCATTTGGCGCAATGCATTGATGACGCGTCGATCGCATCCTTCGATCCATTCCACGAAAAAGGGACCGCTACATTCGACCTGCACGACCGGAGTGTTTACGCCTGACCGTTCAACAACCATAGCGCCAAAGACTAGTCCCGAATCCGCAGATTTGCCGAAATTGACGATCAGGACCGTGGTTACCTCCGAAGCCAGATCATAAAGACACGCGCCGGGCATTTTATTCCAGAACTCGATGCCCTCCAATCCATTGTCGAATGCTGCGGTTCGCCCCATGGTGCCTGCCAATATGCAGCACACAGCGTCCGTCATTTTTATTGCTTCTATGATTCGCCGTGCCCACCCGGAGTCAAACACCTCCGGTCCGTGAAACAGGAGTCCGATCATTTAGTCACCCCAAATAATTTTTTGTAGAGTTCAATATGCTCCCGGCTCCACACTGCATCGTGGTCATGGCCATGCTCCTCCCAATGGCGAATGTTTTGTTCCCAGAGATCAATGGGTTTCCTGTAATGGGTCACATTTCTGCCCGCCTGAACCATCATCTCGGCTGCGTGCTCATAGGCATCTGCTGCCAGGAAATACGCGCCTTTTCCTTCACAAAATTTTCCCAGTCGTTCGTAAACTGCAATGCCGGCGTCCCAGTTTTCCGTTCTTTCGTGGATTTGTGCGATCCGGTATGTCAGGATGACGGCAAGATCCTTGTTTTTGGCCCGCATCGCGGTCGTGAGTCCACGCTCGTATGCAGACACCGCCGCATCAATTTCACCACGGGCTTCATACAGGTTTGCGGCGTTCATATATCCGTGGATTCCCAATGTATAGCTGCCCTTAAGGGTCTTCAGATCCGCGTATTCCTTCCATTTATCCACATCTGCAGCCCTTCGGGCATCGATTTCGAGTTTTCGTCCACGGTAGTAGGTATCGTCCTTGACGGCTTCCCAGTTCATTTACTCTCTCCTTTTTTTATCTCCAGATCTTGAACAATACGGTTATCAGTCCAATCATAACCACCACCCGCAGTCCGGTCGAGACCGCGAGGACCCGTATACCGATACCCGGGCCAAAAATCCCGAAATAGTAAGGAACCAGATATCGAAGATTGATTCCGCTCGCCAGTAAATTTCCGATCAGCAACGAAAGCACGACGTCTCTGCCCGTTATGCTCCCTGCATAAAGAAGATTCCCAGCCACCGTAAAAGCGCCAACGTTGCTTCCCAGTCGTGTCGCAACGATCGAAAGGGCCTCCGGCGGAAGCGGCACGAATGCAGTCAGAAACGCAAGCCCTTTGTTCAGATGATCGAAGGCTCCGGCATTGATGAGCAGGAACATCACAAACGTGATTGGAACCGTGGTGCATATAATTCGGAAAATAGTTTTCCGGCTCTTCTTCGCGCTGTCAACGAGGAGTTCCCAAGACATAGATGGTGTGTCTACTTTCTCCGTATAAACTTCGGAAAAGGATGAATTCCCAGCCTCAAGAAAAAACCGGCCCATCAGAAGCGCCAGCACGGTTTTGATGAGACCGACTAGAACGAGAAGCCCGTAGTAAATGAGTCCGGACACGCCGATCAACGGGAGAGCCACGGGCAGCATCGTCCGCCAGTGCATGACGATCCCCGGAAAAGTATTTACGATTGCGGAAATCAGAAGCTCGCGTCTCCCGATGAGGCCCGCTTCGTGATATCGAACCAGCATCGCATTCCCGGCGGCGGGCGACAGGAACGCGGTTAGAAAGCTGGCACTGCACTCCTTATTCAGGTGCCCGAGAGAAGTCAAAGGGCGGGTTATCCAGGTGATCCGATTAATCCAGCCCAATCCCACCAGAAATTCAGCCACAATCACCCCGGCTGCAAAGATGGGGAGCACGGTCGCAAGGAACTTGACCGAAGAAATGAGCGTTGCGGTCAAGATGAGAAACATTTTTTTATCCCAGAGTGACCCGTCGACCCGATTGGCAATATGTATGGGTGTCCATTCGCCTGACTTATTGTTACTTCCACCCCATATACTGATCTTATATTTTCAAGTGTCATTACCTGCTGTGGTTCTCCGCTGCAAAAGATTTCACCTGCGTTCAACAACACCATTCTGTCGGAAAAGCGAGATGCAAGGTTCAAATCGTGCATAGCCAGCATGGCAGCCACGCTGTTTGTCTTCACCATACTGGAAATCATTTCGAGTACCTCCATCTGATGTTTCAGGTCGAGGTTGCTGGTAGGTTCATCCAAAAGCAGGTAATCCGTATCTTGAGCAACTGCTCTGGCCAACAGCACTTTCTGCTTTTGCCCTCCGCTTAACTGGTCAAAATCCCTCAAAGCAATATCCTCCAGATCCATGGATTTCAGGATGTCCGCAACTGTTTCCAGATCTTTTTCAGATGGTTTCCAGGTAATATAAGGCCTTCTGCCCATCAAAACAGCATCAAATACCGTAATGGGGAACTTGGAAGGAGAACTCTGAGGCACATAACCTACACACTTTGCATGGGCCATCCTGCTCATTCGGGAGGCGTCCTTGCCATCGATCATGATCGTTCCCTTGTTCGGTTTAATGATTCCGGTGATACATTTCAATAGTGTCGTTTTCCCGGTTCCGTTAGGCCCCACGATACTCAGAATTTCTCCCTGGTGCAGTTCTATTTCTAAATTTTTTAAGATGGTTGTGTTCTTGTAACCAAAAAACAGACCGTCAACACTTAACATTACCAGTATTCCCTCTTTTTTTTCATTAATAAGTAAAAGAAAAAAGGCACCCCTATGAAAGAAGTGACAATGCCTAAGGGTATGACCTGGGGAGCCCAGCAAGTTCTTCCTAGTGTGTCTGCCGCTAAAACAAGAATGCCGCCTATCAGCGCAGAGGCCGGAAGAAGAAACCAATGATCTCCTCCGATAACCATCCTGGCTATATGAGGCGCGACAAGTCCGATAAAGCCGATTACGCCGGTAAAACATATGGCAGCGGCCGTGATCAGGGAGGCGAAAATGACGCCGAACATTCTGATTCTTGTTACGTTTACCCCTAATGCCTTTGCTGATTCATCCCCTGCGGCGAGGAGATTGAAATCCCATGACCACCTTAGCATGACAGGAACGGGAAGAAGTATCATCGCGGAGGCCACGCCGATTTCTTTCCATCCGACTTTGGACAGGCTTCCGAAAAACCAGAACACGATTTCATGCACCTCCTCAACAGTCCCCATATATTGTAAGAGGGAACTGAGCGAAGAAAAAAGAAACATGATGGCGATACCTGCCAGTATCATCGTCTCCGGGGTGGCACTTTTGAACCTAGCTATTCCAAGAATGAGAAGAGAAGCAAGAAGGGCAAAGAAAAAGGCGCTTCCTGCAATAAGATATTGGCTATAATAACTGCCGCCGAAAATGATTGCCACCACAGCTCCGAAACCTGAGCTGGAAGCTATTCCAAGGGTATAGGGTGATGCCAAGGGATTTTTCAATATAGCCTGGAATACACTCCCGGCAAGGGCAAGTCCGCATCCGACCAATATGGCCATAACGATACGTGGAAGTCTCAGTTTCCATACAATAGCGTGTGCTAATCCGGTTTTTTGCCCGAAAAGCGCTTTAAATGACTCAAAAAATCCCACAGATGACGCTCCCTGGGAAAGGGCTATCAAAACCACACCAAACAAAACCACCACCAAAAGGAATATAAAAAAGAGTTTCCTGGTGCTGAAATCTTTATATTGTTCACATATGTCCTGCATGTAAAAATCCCTAAATTCCTCAATTTGGATACACATATACACCCTGATATTTGATACCCTGAAAGTTTTCCAGATACGCCTTGTGAAGTGTTTCAGGATCAAATGCCTTCAAAAAATCAGGGTAGAACCATTTAGCCAGATAACTTGTTCCTATGATGGCCCTCGGACCTGTCCAGATTTCATTGGCGATCACATAGATTCTGCCCTCCTTTACGGCTCCAATATGATCCCAGGCAGGCCGGGCCATGATTTTGTTTCTAATATTTTTAAGGGCTCCCACACCAGTCATGGTGTAGCATGTGTCGCAAGTGCTACGCGTCGTAACTTTGACAATAACATTCGGATCGCGCATCAAAATCCATTCAGGAGTCACCTCGGGATAAGGTATGGAAAGATTCGAGGCGACATTGTGACCACCAGCCAGGGCACACATACTATGACCGCCCGAGCCGGGACCGGTGGTATGGTAGTTGGAATCACCCTCGATGTAGACGTCAGGACGACGGGTAACATTTCTCAACATTTCTCGCATATGGTTCAGATGGTACCGGTACCAGGCTGTAAGTTCCCTGGCCTCTTTTTCTTTCTCTAAAATGCGGCCAAGGGTTTCCACCTCTTTTTCCAGACTGTCGAGCTTAAAGAAATCGAGACGGATCACCTGGATGCCAAAGGGTTTAAGTTTTTTCTCCATATCCCGGCCGGGACGCTGCGCATAGCACAACACCGCATCAGGATTTAACTCAACAACCAGCTCATAATTGAGCCCCTTCCAGCTCCCGACTTTCGGTTTATCCTTTAATTTGGGCCAGAATAGAGGATCGTCTGCAATATCCGAATACACGCCTGCCACAAGATCCTCCGCCCCCAAAGCCCGAATGATTTCCAGGGCGTCGGAGGTTAAGACCACCAGTCTTTTGACAGGCAGCCTTACCTCCACAGATCTCCCTGTAGCATCTCTTATGCTGAGGTTCTTCCTTTCGGTTGTTTGGCCGGTTATTCCTAAGGTTGAAACAAGCGAACAAAAAAAGAGTATTAAAATGGATATTGTGATAATATATTTTTTCATTGAGAAGTAATTTATCCGTCTACAAATCGATTGTTACCCCTATTTCCAGGTATCTGCCATCAATTGGATAATACAGGTGTGCCGGGCTGCCGTCTGCGTTTCTTTTGCCCGTTTCATTGAATTTATTTTCCACCTCTCTGTTAAAAATGTTATTGCCGAGAACCCAGATCTTATAATGCTTCCGCGTGTATGACAGCATGGCATCGGCCGTAACATAATCATTAATCTCATAGCGATTCAGCACATCTATATACTGCTTGCCGTAGTAGTTCACATCAGTGCTGAACTTAAAATAGTCCAGAAAATAAAAATCCAAACCGAAGGTGGATGTAAAATTCGGGACATGGGGGACTTTCTCATCGGAAATGTCAACGTTCTCCCGGGTGTCTTCGGAAGGCGTTTGACCCCATATATACGCCCTGAATGTCGCATCATTCCACTCGGCATCCTGATAAGCCCCCAAAAAACGGTATCCCAAATACGGACAAAGGTGCCCCGTCGCTTCCACTTCAATGCCCTGATGTTCGGATTCTCCAACATTTCTGTAGCCCTTCCAGTCTGACTCATCGTAAAGCGACAGAAACTTATCCTTTACCTTCATGTAATAAGCCGTGAGGACCAAACTGAGCTTTGAACCAAAATAGTGTTTATAGCCAAGTTCGTAAGTAAAATATTCTTCAGCCTCTAAATCCTCGGCCCTGTTCTGGTCATCACCATATTCCATAGCATATTTGTAATATTGAAGCACCGGATACCAATAGGATCGTGAAACCGAAGCATAGAGGGTGGAATCGGGGACAGGGTGAAAGGCCGGGGTGATATTCCAGCTAAAATCGGTGTGGTCGTTTGTAACTTTTTTAGGCTCCTTGTTTCTGACGTCATAATCGACACTGTCAACCCGGCCACTAAAATTGAGTTCCCAATGCTCGCTGAAGTCCAGTTCATTGCTCAAAAAAAGACCCCACCGTTCCCTTTCGGTATCCAAGGTTCCCTTCGTCATAGCAGTCTCTTGCGAAGATGAAAAAGGGAGCGGAGACCATGGGTATGTCTTCTTCTGATCAAACTCAATATTTTCATAATCCGCCCCAAAAGTGGGCGTATATTTTATTTCGTCAAAGCGGAAGTGGTAGCCTCCCGCAACCCTGGCTAAAAATCGATCCTGGTCCCGGTCTTCCTGGTAATCATAGTAGGAACTAGTTTTGCTAGCGCCGGGATCGAGTCTCTTGGGCAGGTATTTATACACATGATCCGTGTGATCATAAGAAACAAAACCGTTGATAAAAGAATCCGTTCCTTCGTTCTTAAATCTGAGACTCGTTGCAACATTTTCATACTCGTTTTCCCGGTTGTGTATCAGGGTAGGATTAGTTTCTGACTTGGGAAAAATCTTGTCACGCCGATAGTTGTCAACCTGCCATTTGGTCTTACCATATATTGTGTCGTAGTCCACCTTTTGCCAGCTCAGATTGAAACCCAGACGGGTATCATCTGAAGAGTTGTAGCCAACACCCAAACGGGCAGTACCTCTTTGTTTGTGGTCTTCCTCGTAACCATCCGTATCCAAAACAGAACCGCTAAGAGCATAATCCCATTTTGCAGTTCGTCCCGTGATATCGGCCGACCCCTTCCAGGTGCCCCAGGAGCCATAGGATGCGCCCGTTTTGACTTGGGGGGAGCCCTCCTTCCCCTTTTTTGTGATGATGTTGATCACGCCTCTGGCTGCATCAGGGCCAAATGCGATGCTTCCTGAAGATCGAAGCACTTCGATTCGCTCGATATCGGAGACGGGTATGGCGTCGTATTCTGTGTAATTGGAAATGCCACTATTAGCGGGAACACCATCTATCAAGACCAAAACACCCGGAGACTGGGGACCTCGATTTCCCCTGAATGTCATCCGGTCTCGGCTATCACTGTCTTTAACAATCCCGGGAATATTCTCCACGACCTCCACTATGTTTTTTGCACCCATTTCCTCGATTTCCTCACCAGTGATAATGGTGATGCTAGCAGGAGCTTCCACCAGCTTCCTACCCATTCGGGGGGCGGTGACGACAATTTCTTGAAGTTTAATAGTTTCATTCTTCGCTTCCTCTGCCCAGCCCCACCGGGGCATAACAATACCCATAATACCTGCTAAAATAACAATCAGTTTTAATCCTTTCATTACAACCCCCTCTATACGCTTTTAACAATTGAATACCTTGCAACACTTATCAGATGAAGGAGGGAAGCCCGGTCGCGATATAATTACCTGAAATCGCATCCCAACATTTTACTATCCACCTTATTGCTGCGCCTGATTTTCCAATAAAAAAGCCAGGAATGCTGAACTGGACTACGATCCAATCTAGCCTTCCTGGCTTTATATTTTTACAGTTAAATCTAAATAAGTTTTTTGGGAATGCGCAATTTCATATTACGCCTTGAAAATTAATTAGGCTTATTGTTCTTTTTTGTCAACAGGTAATTTTGGTTTCATATGGACACTATTTAACGGTTACAAAACTCTATACAGTTCAACCGGTTCGTTTTTACCTCGGATGGGGGTTTCCTTTAGCTTTTCTAAATCAATATTATGATCAAGATCGGCCCGGGTCGTGGCACTGATCAGGATATCGGTGCCAAAATCTTTGTTCAGCTCCTGTATGCGTGAAGCAAGATTTACGGTATCACCGATAAGCGTGTAGGACAACCGATCGGGACTGCCGATATTCGCGGCAAGGACCTGGCCGGTGTGAATGCCGATACCATGCTGAAGCGGCGGAAAACCTTTCTGTTGCAACTCGTGGTTGACTTGATTAAGTCGCCGTCGCATTTCAAGAGCCGATCTTACGGCTTGAGCGGGGTGATTCTCCAAGGGGAGAGGGGCTCCGAAAACAGCTTCGATTTCATCACCAATGAATTGCAATACCAGTCCCTGGTAATGATTAATCGCTTCGGTCATTTCTTTAAAATAGCCGTTTATGATTTTGGCCACTTGGTCTGGCGGTGTTGTTTCCACAAGCGGCGTAAAATTTCTCAAGTCTGCAAAGAGAACGGTAACCCTCTTCAGTTCACCATCCAGTGGAATATGTCCTTTTAGTATTTCATCTCTTATTTCTTTTGTGACATATTTACCAAATGTCTCCTTGATAAAATCACGTTCTTGAAGTCCATCGACCATCTGATTAAAATTTTTAGACAGGGACCCTATTTCGTCATTGGATGTTACAGGAATGGTAATGCTAAGATCTCCCTGTGCAATTCTTCCGGCACTCTGGGAAAGGATTTCTATGGGTTTGGCAAATTTTCGGGCAAACCAATATCCTAGCAGCCGCGTTAAAAACAGAAGCATAAGGGGAATGACGAATAAATAAGTTCCCAGTATTTTCAGAATACCGCCAATCCCTTGTCTGTTAAAGGTTACCCTCAAGAAATAGTGGTTTAAATCATTCTCTCCGGTAATATTATTAAAAAGCGAGAGGTTTTCCTGGGTAATAAAAAAATGGAAATTTAATAAAAGAAATGGTAATTTTAATGGGCGGTTCAATCTTTTAAGAAAAGCATCGTTGACCGGTTCCGCATGGATGACTTTGTCTTCTTCAAAGTATAACCGGTACCAAGCCGCTTCTTCGGTCACTCTGCAATAGATTGAAATATCCTGGATAGCATAAAGGTCTGGTGTAATATTGGTAACCGCTTTTATAATGGTGAAAAGGTCCGGCCGGTAGTGGTTTACGCTGTGCCATATAAAGTCACTCTCATTTTGCTGTTCCAGTTGTTTAAATTGGGAGTGAATAAAGTGGGTAACGGTGGCAACCAGGTTTTGTCTGAACGCCATCAAATATAAAATAGAAGTTGCGTAAAATATAATGATACCGAAAATCATGAAATAAAACGTCATTTTTCGGCTGACAGAGGATCTCCAGAACGCCATCAGAGATTTAATATGGGCTAAGGCCTTCATTCGAATCTCAAAAATAATATGTTCAAATTTGGTATCCTAAAATCAAAGCAAATCTTTGCGGTCGTGAACCAGCAATGCGAGCGCATTCTTCGTAGCTTGCTACGGGGAGGCTTCAATCATTCACCCCTTTAACAACCAGTTGCTTTACGCCAATTTCGTCTATAGCCGGTTTCATGGTCATTCACGCAGTCTATCAACCGGATCCGGTGATAGAAACCGTTGACAGGGTAACAAAAAAAGGTGGATACTGCAAGTTGAACCGTAATTTTATTAAATCTACATTTTTCTCGATTTAACATAAGTGGATCATCTCCCGATTAGTTGGTGTTAATTCAAAATAAGTGGGTTATCTCCAATTGAGCAGGTGTGATCCCAGAGGGTACAAGGGATCAAGGATTCAAGGGTTCGA
>JAUXEW010000115.1 GCA_030620375.1 Desulfobacteraceae bacterium
AAATCTTCGCCTTCCTTGACCTTAAACAAAAATGAACATTTTTCAAAGGTCTCTATGTGAGACCTTATTTACCCGGATCAGGGTTTAACCATAAACCAGGGGTTAAGCAAATTTTCCTTATTATATAAAAGAGGGAGGCCGGTTTGGTAATCCAGTACACGAATTCCGGCATTCTCCGCAATGGCTTGCCCTGCGGCCGTATCCCATTCCATTGTCGGGCCGAATCGTGGGTAAATATCCGCGCGGCCTTCTGCCACCAGGCAGAACTTCAAAGAGCTTCCCGCGGAAATAAATTTGACCGTATCATGTTCCCGCCGCATTTTTTCAACAAAGGCATCCAGTTCCGGGGAAGGGTGGGAACGGCTTCCAACAATGGTAAAGGCCTTATTTTCAGGTGCATGAACGGGCAGTTTATTGGATTTATCAATAATGTTTTTCAAATCAATTGGCGGATCATTTGTTTTTTTTTGCCGTCTCAATATGGTTATCGCATTTTCAAGCCTATAAGCGCCTATACGGTGATCGGCAAAATAAAGACGATTTTTTACCGGAAGATAAACAACGCCTGATAGTGGCTTGCCGTTTTCGGTCAAGGCGATATTTACCGTGAATTCACCATTGCGGTTGATAAATTCCCTGGTGCCGTCCAGCGGATCTACTATCCACAGTTGCTCCCAATCTTTTCGCTCACAAAACCGAATATTTCTTCCTTCTTCACTGAGGATGGGGATATCAAGCGGTTTAAGATACCGGACAATGATTTTATGTGCGCGTTGATCCGCCAGTGTTAGCGGGGAGTTGTCATCTTTAAGGGAAACCGTAAAATCGGTATGATAGATATCAAGAATTGTTTTACCGGCATCTACTGCCGCCTGTATTGATATGAATAAGCGTTTCATGCTTTTATATCGACCTGGTTTGTTACCGGTACAAAATTAAGCACTTTTCAAAGGTCTCCGGTTTATCCGGGATAGATAGCATTCCTGGGCTTTTTTTAAAGCCGACAGATCATCGACACCCATGGCCTCAATTTCATTTTCAGCAATTACACAGCCGACCGATAGACCGTCCTTCACCATATGCTCAACCATATCGGTAATGAAAAATTCGTCTATCTCAATTGTCTTGCCATTGATCTCTTTGTTCACTTTTTGGGGGCTTGAGGCCAAAACCGGAAGGTATCGGAGCAGGTCGTCCCTTTTTACGGCATAAATACCGGAGTTGCAAATTGACAACTTTTCTTTAACGCTTGAAGGATAAGCCTTCCAATATTTCCATTCAATAATTCTTTTCACCCTTGTATTCATAACGTCAAGCACCCCGTATTGTTTTTTATCATTCGGGGTAAAGCCAAGAACGACCAGGCTGTTTTTATTCAGATGGTTAATCAGATTCCGGTAGGTTTGAGATTTAATAAACGGCACGTCCCCCATGGTAATCATAACATGATTACAAACCAGGCTCTCAAGAAACCCGCAAGCTGCCAATAATGCGCCGCCGGTCCCGTTCAGTACGGGCTGCTCACAATAGGTGAGCTCAAGGCCTTTAGTTGTCTCGATCACTTCATCTTTTCTGAAATTCACAATAATGGCTTTCGGACCTTCCGGGAGGCTTTTTATGATGTGAAGCAGGATAGGGCATTGCCCTTCAAGCGGAGATTTTCCGGCAATCAACGGCAGAAGGGTTTTATTGCCGTTATATTCTTTCATCCGGCTACCACGGCCGGCTGCCATAATGATTGATGCAATAGGATTCATTAGAATTTAGGATTAAGCAAAAAGATCTGCCTTAATCCTAATAGCTCTTCCAATAGAAAAATAAGCAAATCCTTGTGAAGAAACAAAGGAAGGAGAATATAGATTACGACCATCAAAGATAATAGGGGCGGAAAGACTTTCTTTGATCCGGTTGAAATCCGGATTTCTGAACTGGTTCCAGTCCGTAACCACGGCAAGCGCATCGGCGCCTTCTAATACGTCGTATTGTTCTTCAAAGATGTTAAGGTTTTTATTGCTTGACAGTTCTTTTTTGGCTTTTAGACCGGCTGCCGGGTCATAAGCATTGATTTTCATGCCGTTTTGGGTCAGTTCCTCGATAATATTCAGAGCAGGGCCTTCGCGGATATCATCGGTGTTTGCCTTAAATGCGAGCCCCCACAAGGCCAGCGTTTTATGTTTAATTCCGCCCTGGTCTTTAAAATAGGTTTTGATTTTTTGGGCAAGGATGGTTTTTTGGAAGGTGTTCACCCGGTCAACAGCATTGAGTAATATCGGGTTATAGCTGTTCTGTTCGGCGGTGTTGATAAGCGCCCTTACATCCTTGGGGAAACATGAACCACCGAATCCGACACCGGGGTATATAAAATGATACCCGATGCGGTGATCAGATCCGATACCAAGGCGAACATCATGAACATCCGCGCCCACGCAGTCGCAAATATTGGCGATTTCATTGATAAACGAGATTTTGGTGGCCAGCATACAGTTGGCGGCATACTTGGTCAGTTCGGCGCTTCTTATATCCATTACAATCATTTTATCCCGGCTTCTGGCAAAGGGGCTGTACAGGGTTTCAAGAAGCCTGGATGTGCGGACGTTATCTGTGCCTACGATTACCCGGTCGGGTTTCATAAAGTCATTAACCGCATTGCCTTCCTTAAGAAATTCCGGATTGGAGACCACATCAAATTCTATTTTTAATTTACGGTGATCGATTTCTTGCTGAATAATTTTTCGAACCGCTTCAGCCGTCCCAACAGGAACCGTTGATTTATTAACAATGATCATATGTTCGGTAATGGATTGGCCGATCTGCCTGGCTACATCAAGGACATAAGAAAGATCGCACGATCCATCCGCATGGGGGGGCGTTCCCACACAGTTCATTATAAAAAGCGCGTTTTCAATACCGTCGGTCAGGCGGGTAGTAAATTTTAACCGGCCTTCCTTTACATTCCGCTGAACTAAAGGTTCCAGCCCGGGTTCATAAATGTGGATTTTGCCGCTATTAAGTGTATTAATAATTTCAGGGTTAATATCGACGCAGCAAACATGGTTGCCTGTTTCCGCAAAACAGGCGGCGGTGACCAATCCGACATATCCGGTACCGACAATGCAGATTTTCATGATAAATTATTCCTGTTTAAAGGTCTCAAGGCTCGCAACTGGCTGCAGGGATGATCAACACCTGGCTCCGCCCTTTGAGTTACATGCCAATTGATTTATAACCGACTGATATAGTATCAAATATATTTAAATCTGAACTTAAAAATGTATGATAGTTGCATGGAAAAAGCAACCGCTAATTGTCATTTGTAAATATGATGCTCACGGCTGGTAGTTAAAAAAGTGACGAGATCGTCATTCCATGAACTTTCGATAGCAGTGATATCCTCCAACCGTTCTATACGCCGGCGTAAGGTACTATCTCCAAGAATAAGATCAATGGGAAGTCGTTTATATTCATATTCATAAGGGGGGTGTTGCCATTCAAAACGGTCACGGTGATGAAATAAGATGGCGCGAAGCAGGGTTAAGGCGGTTTTATAAGGTTTGTAAAGGCGGGGGTCGGTTACGTGGATTTGAAATCCGTGGCAAGGGGTGGCTGCCCATTTATTTGAAGTGGGCTCGAAAACCAGCGGCCTGAGAATAGCACCGGGTAATTCCCGTCCGCCTATGGTGGAAAGAATTTTTCCGGTATCGATAAACGGGGCGCCAAAAATTTCAAAAGGCCGGGTTGTTCCCCGGCCTTCGGAAATATTGGTTCCTTCCCAAATCACCTGACCGGGATATACCATGACCGACGTTGGTGTCGGCAGGTTGGGTGATGGCGCCACCCAGGGAAGACCGGTATCTTTATAGTACATCTTGCGGTCCCATCCTGTCATGGGAATCACTTCAAGATCGCAACCGATACCAAAATGGTCGTTGAACAGGCGGGAAAGCTCACCGATGGTCAGGCCGTGACGCATGGGGATCGGATATCGACCGACAAATGAAGCATATTCTTTTGACAAGCAATTTCCTTCTACTTGAACACCGTTTATGGGGTTGGGGCGATCTAACACCATGATTTTTTTGCCAAATTTCTTTGCGGTTTCCATGCAAAAGGACAGGGTATAGATAAATGTGTAGACGCGGGTTCCGGCATCCTGAAGATCAACCATCAAAATATCAATGGGGTCATACATCTCTTTGGTAGGGGTGCGGGTTTTTCCGTAAAGACTGAAGATCGGAATTTTTAATACCGGATCGATCATATCGTCCGACTCGATCATGTTGTCCTGTTTTTCAGCAAAAAATCCGTGTTGCGGTGAAAACAACGCCGTTAGCTGACCGGGAAATTTTTGATTGATCAGCTCGCGGGCATGAAGAAATCCCTTACCCACAGAGGCCGGATTGCTTAAGAGACCGAGGCGTTTGCCAATGATCCATTTTGGTGGTTCGGCTAAAAGTCGTGTCAATCCTGTTTGTATGGAAACCATAAAGCAGCTTTAACCTTTAAAATTTGAACTGCAGCAATGTTTGGCATTTGGCGCTCATTTTCAAATATCAAATTTTATCATAAATAACAAATTACCCCTGTCTCCGGCAGAAATTCTCACCTAATCCGAGCGTTTCAAATTTCGGGAATGGTTAAAAACAATAACTCAACTTTCGGCTCTCGTCCCACACGAAGCGAAATGGGTAGTTCGATATATTAATCACCCCCACCCTGGCGCTCCCCCATCAAGGGGGAGGGAATTAATAATTGACCTCTCCATCAAGGGGGAGGGGACTCACAGGATTTCCGTTCAATTATAGGAATGTTAATTCATTAAAAGCTTGACACATGTGGAAATTAAAAATACTAAAAGCACTTTAGTTTTTTTAAGAGAACCCGGTGGGTGTCGCCGGGATTAAGCTGAAATTGCGGGTCGCTCAGGTGCCCCTTTCCCCCGCTCTGCGGATTGTGGTTTACATGGACATAGATAATTGGATATCGACCTTGAAGGAATCGTCATCATTGTTGGGAACTACGGCAGTGGGAAGACCGAGGTAGCCATAAATCTTGCCGTACATCAGAGACAGACAGGTAAGGATGTCCGGATTGCCGATCTGGATCTGGTAAATCCCTATTTCAGAACCCGTGAGGTAAAGGATGCGCTGACCGAACGGGGAATCGATGTTGTTCTGCCGCCTGAAAAATATTTACAGGCCGACCTGCCGATATTGAGTCCCCTGGTTTCCGGTATGATTCGGCGTCCTTCCGGGTTGACGTTAATAGACGCCGGCGGAGATGATGCGGGTGCGACGGTACTGGCCTCTTTAGCGGATTCCTTTAAGGACAAAACGATTCAAATGTTTCAAGTCGTAAATCCGTTCAGGCCGTTTACCGAAACGATAGAGGGCTGTCTGAAAATACGGGATGAAATTGAAGGGGCATCAAAATTACGGATAACCGGAATTATCGGCAATGCCAATCTCATTGATGAGACAACCGCCGGTCATATATACGACGGGTACGGATTTGTCCGGAAATTATCGAATAAAAGCGGATTGCCGCTTTTGTGTATTGCGGTGGCCGTGAATTTACTGGATAAGATCGATACGAAGCGGTTTAGCTGTCCGGTGCTCTGCTTGGAAAGAATGCTGACTCTGCCGTGGATGTAGGTTGCGGTTAAACGGTAAATGGCTAAATCAATACAAAAACAGGAGTCAAGATACATGTCATACCATATGTCAATAGATGTGGAACGCTGCAAGGGGTGCGGGTTATGCATAGCCGTATGCCCGCAGCATGTTTTGGAACTTTCCGAGGAGGTCAACCCCCTGGGCTATTTCCCGGTGTTTCAGGCCCGTCCGGATGATTGTAACCATTGTGCGCTCTGTTGCATGATGTGTCCCGATGTCGCCATCACCATTACGGAAGTGGTTGACGATACCTCAGCGCAAGCATAACGGAGGAAAAAATGGGTAAAGTATTAATGAAAGGAAACGAAGCGATCGGCGAGGCTGCTATCCGCGCCGGATGTCTGAATTATTTTGCCTATCCGATTACACCGCAGTCTGAAGTGGCGGAGTACTTATCAAAACGGATGAAAGAAGTCGGCGGTCTATTTTTACAGGGCGAAAGCGAAGTGGCGGTATCTTATATGCTTTTTGGCGCTGCGGCATGTGGAGAGAGAGTTTTTACCACCTCTTCCAGTCCGGGAATCAGTTTGATGAGTGAAGGTATCAGCTATATTTCCGGTGCCCAATTACCGGTGGTGTTTGTTAATATTGTGAGAGGCGGCCCGGGTTTAGGCGGGATCCTACCGTCACAGGGAGACTATTTGCAAGCCACAAAAGGCGGCGGGCATGGGGATTACAAACTCCTGGTTATGGCGCCGGCAAGTGTGCAGGAAGCCGTAGAAATGGTGATGACGGCATTCCCTCTGGCGGAAAAATACCGGAATCCGGTGATGATTATCGGAGACGGATTAATCGGGCAAATGATGGAGCCGGTTGAATTTCCGGATCACCTTAAATCCGAACCTACCAATAAAGATGAATGGGCCGCCAACGGGATGGATACGCGGAAAAGCGATACCCCCAATATTGTCAAGACCCTCCATCTGGATCCGAAAATATTAAACGAGCTCAACTTGACGTTAAAGGCCAAATATGAGCGGATGAAACAAGAAGAGGTCCGTTACGAACCCTATAATATCGATTCGGATTACCAGGTCCTTATCGTCAGCTACGGCACCATGAGCAGGGTCTGTAGAACCGCGGTGGATGATTTAAAAGAGAGCGGTTTTGAGGTCGGGATGATCAGACCGAAAACACTCTTTCCGTTTCCGGAAAAAGCGGTACGGGAAGCAGCCGGGAAAGCAAGCTGCAAGGTTGTCATCAGTATTGAATTGAGTATGGGACAGATGGTTGAAGATGTTGAGCGGTCTGTTTTGGGGCAGCGCCCGGTAGAGTGGTACGGCATGTGCGGCGGGGATATTCCGACGCCGGAAGAAGTCATGGATGCAGTGAAATCCCTGGTATGATCTTCGCAACGGTTTAAATGCCCGGGTGAAAGGTCCCTTCTCCCCTTGTGGGAGGAGAGGGATGCTGAAGCGAGATTGGGAGAGGATTCAACACCATTTTTCATAAGGAGAAATCATAATGCCGAAGACATTCAAAAAACCCGAAGCCCTGTCGGATCAGAAAACCCATTATTGTCCGGGCTGTACCCACGGGGTCATTCATCGGCTGGTGGCTGAAGTGATTGATGAATTGGGGGTCAGAGGACGGACGGTTGGGATTGCGCCGGTAGGGTGTGCCGTGCTGGCTTATAATTATTTTACCTTCGATTTTCTGGAGGCGGCCCATGGCAGGGCACCGGCTATGGCAACCGGAATTAAGCGGGTCCGGCCGGATCTAATCGTATTCACCTATCAGGGAGATGGTGATCTGGCCAGTATCGGTATGGGAGAAATTATTCACGCCGCCAACCGGGGCGAGAAATTTACCACTATATTTGTGAACAACGCGGTTTATGGCATGACCGGCGGCCAGATGGCGCCGACAACCATGCCCCATCAGCGAACAACCACTTCACCTTTTGGCAGGGATGTGGCGGATGTCGGCATGCCGGTTAAGATGGCCGAATTACTGTCCGCCTTACAAACTCCCGGCTATATTACACGGCAAACGGTCATTAAGCCGAAACATATCGTAAGAGCCAAAAAGGCGATTAAGCAGGCGTTTACCTATCAATTGGAAGGAAAGTGCTTCAGCCTGGTGGAAGTGGTGAGTACATGCCCCGTCAACTGGGGGATGACACCGCTCGACGCCATTAAGTGGACCGAAGAAACATTACTTCCCTATTATCAGCTGGGGGATGTGAAAACGCCTGAGAATTAAGGATTAAGTTTCGGTTTGCATAATCTGTAATTCCAACAAAGGGGGGGAGGGATAAATGCAAAAAGACGTCATATTTGCCGGTTTTGGCGGCCAGGGAATTTTATTAATGGGAAGTATTTTGGCCCATGCGGCCATGGATTTAGGATACGAGGTGGCATGGGTACCGTCCTACGGCGCTGAAATGCGCGGCGGAACCGCAAATTGTACGGTGGTGATCGGTGACAGGCCCATTGGGTCCCCGATTATCAGAAACCCGCAACACCTGGTGGCCATGACGCGCCCCTCCCTGGAAAAATTTGGACCCATGGTTAAACCCGGTGGTGTCGTATTGATTAACAGCTCGTTAATTCCCATCGACTGCGGCCGTGATGATGTGGATGAATTGAAGGTCCCGGCAAATGACATTGCCAACAATCTGGGTAGCGTGAAGGCCGCCAATATTGTTGCGCTGGCCGCTTTTGTCGCCAGAAGCAAAATTGTTGACTTTGATATGCTGCAAAAATGTATGAAAAGTGCGTTCAAGGAAAAAGAGAAACTGATTGCGCTGAATATGGCGGCTATGGCAGAAGGAAAAAGGGTAGCCGCGTGATGAAATTGTCAATCCCCGATTCCATATTCTCCCTAAAGCCTTATGTCCTCGGAAAGCCGATTGATGAGCTTGCACGAGACTACG
>JAUXEW010000145.1 GCA_030620375.1 Desulfobacteraceae bacterium
CCGTTCGATGGTGGGCGGCATCAATTACGTATTGATAAGTTTAATATCCTTGGCAAAATGTTTCCCCACATGAAATGAGAAATACGCGTTGGATACGAAAATCATTGCGTATCTGATAGCGGACATTTAAAAAACCCGAATAATGACGACGTTATCAGCCGGACCGATGGTAAAGTGCGCGAGCTTTGTGAAGCATTTCCCCTGTATCCGAAGGATATCGTATAAGGAGGCGGTTTAATGCCCGGAAAAGAAGGTCGGCCAACCTGGGAAACCTACTTTATGGATATCACACAGTTGGTGGCAAGGCGCTCCACGTGTATCAGGCGCGCAGTAGGCGCTATCATCGTAAAGGACAAAAGGATATTGTCCACAGGCTACAACGGAGCTCCTACGGGAATTAAACATTGCGTGGATATCGGTTGCCTTCGTGAGAAAATGAATGTAACATCAGGAGAAAGGCATGAACTATGCCGGGGGATACATGCCGAGCAGAATGCGATTATTCAAGCAGCATATCATGGGGTTTCCATAAAAGATGCGGTTCTGTATTGCACGAATTTTCCCTGTTCCATATGCGCTAAAATGATCATCAATGCCGGTATACGAAGAATTTATTATCAATCCGGATACGCCGATGAGCTGTCCAGAGAGTTGCTCAAGGAATCAAGTATAAAGCTCTTCAAACTGGATGCCCGACAAGGGGAGGGAGAACCATGAAATGTCCGTACTGCGGTGAAATCGACAATAAGGTTATTGACTCCAGATTGAGCAAGGACGGGAACGTTGTTCGCAGAAGAAGAGAATGTATTATATGTGAAAGAAGATTTACAACCTATGAGCAGATTGAAGAAATTCCCATTATGATCGTCAAAAAAGACGGTCGCCGTGAGGTGTTCAACCGGGAGAAGGTGGCATCGGGCATAAAAAAAGCCTGTGAAAAACGTAACATTAGCATTAACGCCATCGAAGAATTTCTTGACAATCTGGAACAGGATTTAAAGGAAACCGGCGAAAAGGAGATTCCGTCTTCCACCATCGGCGAAAAGGTGATTTCCAAACTGCATGACTTTGACGATGTGGCCTATGTCAGATTTGCATCCGTGTATCGTGAGTTTAAGGATGTTAACGATTTCTTTTCCGAATTGAAAAGCCTTCTGACAGAGCAAAAAACATTATGACGGATGACCGCGACTTTATGGCAGTAGCGCTTGACCTTGCGAAAAAAGGTCAGGGATTTACTTCACCCAATCCCATGGTCGGGGCGGTGGTTGTAAAAGACAATCGAATTATAGGGAAAGGATACCATGAAGCGGTTGGAGAACCGCATTCAGAAGTTAATGCCATTAACGACGCCGGAGACCATACGGAA
This sequence comes from Desulfobacteraceae bacterium, assembly GCA_030620375.1. GTDB lineage: Bacteria > Desulfobacterota > Desulfobacteria > Desulfobacterales > UBA5616 > JAUXEW01. Next base: position 1,370 of record JAUXEW010000145.1, read on the forward strand.
GGCGCTATCCTGTATGTAACCCTTGAACCCTGCAACCATACAGGACGAACCCGGCCCTGTACCGAGAAAATTCTTTCCGCCGGGATTAGACGGGTTGTGGTCGCCATGAAGGACCCGAACCCCGATGTAAAAGGGGGTGGAAACGATTTTTTAAAAACGCATGGTGTTGATGTCACCTTAGGTGTTTGTGAGGTGCAGGCTCAAAAACTTAACGAGGCGTATATTAAATATGTTAAAACCAAGCGTCCATTTGTCATTGTAAAATGTGCCTCAACCTTAGACGGGAGAATAGCCACAAAAACCGGCGACGCTAAATGGATCAGCAATGAATTGTCCAGAAATTTTGTCCATACGCTTCGACATGCTGTTGATGCCGTCATGGTGGGGATTGATACCGTAACAGCGGACAATCCTAGTTTAACCACCCGATTGCCGGGCTTGATCAACGGAAAAAAAGGCCGTGATCCGGTTAGAATCATTCTAGACACTCAGTTTTCGATTGCTGAAGATGCAACCGTGTTGAAGCCGAATTCCGATTCTGACACACTGATTATTACCGGTGACTTGACATCAAATCCGGCGGGGTTGAAAAAAAAACGTCGTCTTTTGGACAGAGGGATCAAAATTGTTGAATCACCTCTGAAAAACGACCGGATTGATCTTAATTTCCTAATGGACCATCTAGGGAGCATGAATATGTCGAGCCTTTTGATTGAGGGAGGTGGGCATGTCATTGCGTCGGCGTTATCTGAAAAAATTGGTGACAAAGTTCTGTTTTTTTATGCGCCCAAAATTCTTGCTGCCGATGACGGTGTCCCGATTTGCAGAGGGAACGGTCCGGAATTCATGTCTGACTGTATACCGGTCAAAGATATTGACGTCAGACGTTTTGGCGATGATGTCATGATCGAGGGATATATCGAGTACTCACAGATGGATGATAGAAAATAAACGCGGACATTGATTTATATGGTTTAACGCTTATTATACGGGTGGTGGTTTACCCTATAGTTGCATAAATAACATGACAAAATGGGTTTAAAAGTAATAATTACAGGCCATTCAACCTTTTTTAACTGTTCTGCTGGAATGAACTACAGATGGCATCAAAGAAATCAGTGAAAATCAGCCATGTTATTGATCCTACGGGAAAGCCGATGGTACCGCATCTCCCGCGTTGTCAAGGGTTTGCGGTAAATTACTGCAGCTGCACCCTTGACGCCTTGGGTCTGCAGTACCCTCGACTTTTGCAACGTTAGCGTTTACTCTGAACTTTTTTGTTTAACAACGGTCATTTTGATGTTTACGGGAATTATCGAGGGCTTAGGGAGCCTTTCTCAAATCGTAAAATCCGATAAGGGCATGCGGTTAACCGTGGATGCCGACTTTGAATTGGATCGTACTAAAATTGGTGATAGTATAGCTGTTAGTGGCGCCTGTTTGACCATGGTAAAGATTGGCGGCAAACGGTTTCAAGCTGACGTGTCTCCGGAGACCCTTGAAAAAACAACCTTTGATAAAGCAAAGATAGGGGAGCGGGTAAACCTTGAGCGCGCGCTACGCCTTTTCGATCGGATCGACGGTCATCTGGTTACCGGGCACATCGATGGTATCGGTATGATCAGCAGTAAACGAACAGCAGGCAATGCGGTCATTATAACGTTCGAGACACCGCCGTCTTTATTGCATTTTATGATAAAAAAGGGTTCTGTTGCCGTGGACGGCATTAGCCTGACCATAAACAATTGTAACAAAGGCAGCTTTGAGGTCAGTTTGATTCCTCATACCGCCAGTCTTACGACACTTGGATCTAAGAAAATTGGAGATGCGGTCAACATTGAAACCGATATGATAGGGAAATATGTCGAACAATTTATGACCGGAAGAATCAATAATAGCCCCGATACATCGGGGTCATCAATTGATAAAGCATATTTAATTAAAACAGGCTTTATTTAAACATAAAAAACCGGGTCCTCTGGGCCAGGATTCTTTACATGAAGATACGAAAAGGATTTGGTTTTCGGCCGTGATCATTAAACAGATGAACCGTGTTGTTTGTGCCGTGACCTTATTAAAATTCTTATAGGAGATATAACGAAAATGTCCTTGATAACGATTGAAAAAGCCTTAGAAGAAATTAAAAACGGCCGGATGGTCATTCTGGTGGATGATGAAGACCGTGAAAACGAGGGTGATCTGACACTGGCCGCTGAAAAAGTAACGCCTGAAGCCATCAATTTTATGGCAAAATTCGGGCGAGGTCTTATTTGCCTGTCTATGACCGGAGAAAAATGCGATTCTCTTGATCTGCCTCTGATGGTCGATAACAATACATCGAAGTTTCAAACCGGCTTTACCATATCCATAGAAGCCAGCCGCGGTGTTACAACCGGAATTTCAGCATATGATCGCGCAACCACCATTCTGGCTGCCATTGCAGAAGAGGCCCATCCCGACGATCTGGTCAGACCGGGCCACATTTTTCCCTTAAGAGCAAAAAAAGGTGGTGTTATGGTACGCTCCGGTCAAACCGAAGGGTCTGTAGATCTGGCCCGTTTAGCCGGATTGAAACCCACTGGTGTGATCTGCGAGATCATGGATGAAGACGGTACCATGGCCAGAATGCCGGCACTTAAAAAATTCGGCCAGGAGCATGGTATCGGCATTTGCACCATCGCGGACCTTATCGAATACCGCATGCGAACAGAATCATTTGTACACCGTTCGGCGGAGACAACAATCCCAACCTCTTTTGCCGGAGAATTTAAAGCGATCGTTTATGAAAATGATGTCGACGAATTGCTTCACATCGCCCTGATAAAAGGTGAAATCGATCCTGTTAATCCGACCCTTGTCCGGGTGCATTCTGAATGCCTGACCGGTGATATTTTCGGCTCGCTGCGATGCGATTGCGGGGAACAGCTCTATCAGGCCATGAAGATGATGGATGAAGAGGCCAGCGGGGTATTGCTTTATATCCGGCAGGAAGGCAGAGGTATTGGCCTTGTCAACAAATTTAAAGCATATGCCTTACAGGATCAGGGAATGGACACGGTTGAGGCCAATGAAGAGCTCGGATTCAAAGCCGATTTGAGGGGCTATGGAATCGGCGCGCAGATTCTGGTGGATCTCGGGGTTAAGAAGATGAAAATTCTAACCAACAACCCCAAGAAGATCGTCGGTCTTGAAGGTTACGGATTGCGCATCGTTGAGCAGATACCGATTCAAATAGAACCCAATGAACGTAACCAACGCTATTTGGAATGTAAACAACAGAAGATGGGGCATTTGCTTCATTTTGATAAATTGCCATAATGCCGTGTAACAGCGCTGTATCATTTTTTTAGTTTTAAACGAGGAGGACTGTCAATGCCTAAGTTTATTGAAGGTAAATTGAATGCCGAAGGTAAAAAGTTTGCCCTTGTTGCCGGCCGTTTTAATGACTTTATTACCGATAGGCTCGTCAGCGGTGCAGTTGATGCATTACTCAGGTCTGGTGCAAAAGATGCGGATATCGAAATTGTAAAAGTCCCGGGGGCCTTTGAAATCCCGCTGGTGGCCAAGAAAATGGCTCAAACAGGACGTTACAATGCGGTTATCGCTCTAGGTGCCGTCATCCGGGGGGCAACGCCTCATTTTGATTATGTCAGTGCGGAAGTTTCAAAGGGTATTGCAATGGTTAGCTTAGAGTCTGAAATTCCGGTCATTTTTGGAATTCTAACTACCGATACCATTGAGCAGGCCATCGAACGTGCTGGCACAAAAGCAGGAAATAAAGGGTGGAGTGCGGCGATAACGGCTGTTGAGATGGCGAACTTGATGGAGCAATTTGATCAGGTTTAAAGCATGGGATACCGTCGCAAGTCCAGAGAACTCGCCATGCAGGCGCTCTTTTATATGGATGAAAAAAGGAACAACCCAAAAGAGATGGTAGAACTGTTTTTAAGAAACTTCAAGCCACCAGAAAAGGTGCGACCTTTTTTTCTTAAACTCATTAACGGTGTTTTACATCAAAGGAATGAAATCGACACCCTCATCGAACGGTTCTCCAGCAATTGGAAAATTGATCGAATGGCCTGCGTTGACAGAAATATTATTCGAATTGCGGTTTATGAACTCCTTTGTTTAAATGATATCCCTTCAAAGGTAACCATAAACGAAGCCATTGATATCGGGAAAAAGTATGGCGCAGAGGATTCCGGCGCCTTTATAAACGGTGTATTGGACAGCATCCGCATATTGGCGGAAAAGGGAGAAATCCAAATGAAAAGCGATTTCCGGATGGACACTAACTTACAGTCTCGATCCGGAGAATGATCTGATGGAAAAAAGAACGACAGGAAACATAATAGATGAAAGCAAAGACCATTTGGAAAGACGGTGTCCGAGATTGGGCGGGCCTGTTTCCTTTCGTTACTGCCGGTTATTTGCCGGAGATAATTTGCCATGCTGGAAAGTTTTTGAATGCTGGTGGGAATACTTTGATGTCTTTACATTCTTTAAAGAAAATTTATCGGAAGAGAATTATAACGGATTGTTGAATAAAAAACCAAAGCCGAAACTGTTGAGCCTAGTTGAACTGATTGAGCAAGCAAAGAAAAATGTTGCGGCCACAAAAGCTAACTGAAGCTTGCTGTAGCAAGCTAAGGGAAATTTGCTCCCTGTTTCGGTTCAACATAAGCACTTGGAGGAATTGTGATAATAAAATCTTTGACCGTAGGCCCGATAATGGCAAACTGCTATATTGTGGGCTGTGAAAGAACTAAAACAGCAGTTGTTATTGATCCGGGAGCTGATGGAAACCGGATTCTTTTAACACTTGCGGAATCCAATTTAACTGTAAAATATATTTTAAATACCCATGGCCACTTTGATCATGTCGGAGCAAATAAGGAACTGAAAGAAGCTACCGGTGCGGATATTCTCATTCATTCTTTGGATGCTCCCCTTCTGAGTCACCTTTCTTCCACAGCCATGGCGATGGGGATGTCAATTGAAGACTCTCCGCCTCCTGACCGAACAATTGAAGACGGCGACACAATTTCATTCGGAGATATTGTTCTTAAAGTGATTCATACGCCGGGTCATTCACCAGGCGGCGTGGCGTTTTATGCTGATGGCGCTTTATTTGCCGGAGACACGCTCTTTGCAGGTTCTGTAGGCAGAACAGACTTTCCGGGCGGAGATTTTAATATCCTTTCGGAAAGTATACGGAAAAAATTGTTTGTCCTTGGAGATGATGTCACCGTATACCCGGGACATATGGGAACCACTGAAATCGGAATAGAAAAAAAATATAATCCTTTTGTGGGGCTTCAAGAATTCTAAAGTTAACCATCCTCAACGAAACGACTTTCAGATTAAAATGCTCCCAGTTGACACGGTTTAATTTTTATACTCAATGATTCACAGGCTCGGCTGACGGTCATTTTCCGAACCTTTAACCGGGAAGCGATATCCCAAGCCCTTTTGCATGATAGTCTGCCGCTAACCAATTCAGCTTTTATGGCATCTGTTAAATCCTGGTCCACAACATCCAAGGGTTTAGCGATTTTCTTTTCCGGCTTATACCCGAACAAACCCAGCTGACATTTGATCAGCCGTATATTCATCAGATCGACGGTTACTCCCACGTCTTTAACCGGTATATTTAAACTTACTGCAATTTCAAACACCACCGCACAGGGAATTTCTCCATCTTTTTCCCGGTTTATAATTTGAGCCTCAATGGATGGATCTAATTTCGAACTAACCGGCTGTTTTTTTTTTGAATCGTTGTCATCTTGGTGAGTCATAACCATGCTCCCTTCCATAAACGTTGTAAGATAAAAAGGATAAATAGCGCCCTATTCGGTTTCCTTAAATTATGGGCTATTTCGCCTTGAACAAAAAAAAAGGGTTTGTTAAGCTGTTAAATTAATTTTACCATAGAATGGCTTGTCGAAGCAAATGATTAGAACTAAACAACGGATTAAAGAGAGATGGCGTTTACCATTATACGAAAAAAAACCC
>JAUXEW010000010.1 GCA_030620375.1 Desulfobacteraceae bacterium
AACTCCTTGGCTCACAGAACGACATGGCTACGATCCGACTTATTTAATTTGCGATGGCGTATCTCTTTCAAAACAAGGTGCCGGATTTTCATCAATCTCTCCTTGACCGTCGAATCAGAATCATGCTTAGCAAACCAACCAGCACCAGTATCCCGACAAGGGCGAATCCAAACATTAAAGGGAGGTTTATATTTTTTCTCTTCTCATCTGAATCCGGGGGGAATTGTATTTCAGAATCAGGCGCTTCCGGCATAACGCCGGTCAGCTCCGGCAACGCCGGGCCTGATGAATAAAAATCCAAAACAGCCCTTTCCCAAGGGGCTGCGATGAGCAGGTCGGTTCCCGGGTTTAATGCTTTGACCTCACAGCTGCAGGCACCGGTTATAAACGAAACGGCACCCTGGATGTTTTTTTTAGAGATGTATTCACCGAAAAGGGCGCCCAGCAACCGGCCCCGGCCAAAGACCGGAAAAACCATGGGTTTGTCCCTGTGCTCATGGAGGTCCGATTCACTGCTCAAGAGCGTTTCTAGAAAAAATTTTTCCCGGGGTTCAATTGGGGAAAGGGGCAGGATTGAAAATCCATAGGAAAGCGACTTTCCTTTATATCCGGGGATGACGGGTTTGGGGGATTTATCAAGACGACTTGCGGCGGAATCAAGTTCTTTTCTTAATAAAGATCTGGCCTGATTGTCCTTTTCCATATCGCCGGACGGGACGAAAATCCATACGGCTGCATCCCCGTTAATGAGTCTTTTGGCAATATCCGCTCTTTTGGGTGAATGGGTGATCGCCTCTACAATAGAGGGTTCAAAACTCGCTGTCAAAAAAGGAGCGGTTTTTCCCATGTGGCCGGGATACCATATGGCAATAACCGGCAACTTTTCGGGGACCTCGTCTTTTAACAACCCTTTTAGTTTCTCTTCTGAAAAGGAGACTGTATTGACCGCCTGGACTTGTAAATTAAGGGAGACATCGGTGTCCAGTGTGATGTTTTTTAATTGTTCAAAAAGCGCCTGTTCGTTTTTTGCCATCTCCTTCTGAAAAATGACCACTCCTTTATACGTATCCGGAAGCCATCTTTCTAATGCGTATCGAAAAACAGGCACAGAACAAGACCACGCCTCAAAAACAGTGAAACAGGAAAGGCAAATCCAGAATATTGCCGGGATAAAATATTTTAACCGCAATAACTAATTATCCTTTTCTGAAAAACAGATTACCTCTCCCTTCATCGTGGCAAGGTATAATTTTCTTCCAGCTGCAACCATGCCATCCCAAACCGGTAGAGATTCTAATTGGTATTCAGCAAGTTTTTTTCCATCCAAAGTCGATACTGCCCACATAATGGCGCCCTTTTGACCTTCGAGAATAGCCCTTTGATCGAAAAGTTTTTGTTGAATCAGAGCATCATCCGGTTTAAAGAATGCATCCTCTTCGTTCACGACATCCGGCGGTCCTGCCACAAACAGTATTTTGTCCGCCAAAACCATGGCCCTGGCCTGAATAGGGGGTTGATCAACTATCCATTTATAATTTACCGCCGATTGATCTTTCAGCGGGAATCCCTGGCGGAGTTTCCAGTCAGCGACATGGGAAGCCCACTTTCCCGGAGGGGCGGAGGCATTCATGCGTTGTTCAGCCTGCAATACACCGCGTATGGCTTCAGGGTTGACTGATTTGTCAGCAGCATACAGCATGAACTCGGTAACTATCGATTCGCTTAAGTACTCCGGCTTACTCCCGAATCCATATACACTTTCGTCATTAACCACGATAAGTCTTCCTGAAGGGACAAGTCGTCCGGCCCTTGGCCATTGGCCCCATCCGGATGCAACGCTCTTTCCATACATCATATAGGACCTGAAAAATTGCGAGTCGTCTAAAAAACCGATTGGAGAAAATAAATGCACTCCCTCGCCGGTCTGTTCCCAAAAATTTCTCGGCGGGACGTGGTTCCGATTCCCTTCAAGGTCAAACTGCTGAGAGCGCATGTAAAGATATTTTCCGTCACTGGATAGAATATCGGGCAGGGCAACAGGCATATCCAATCCCCTGACAAAGGCATGCAAATTTTTCCCGGATTCCGGATCTATTTCATTTAATATCGTCTCCGAAAGCTTCTGTCCGGTTTTGGGATCTAGTTGAAGCAAACGCAAACCGCCGTCTAAAAACATGGATCTGCCGGCGACACAATATAATTTGTCGTTTTGGATAAGTACGCTTCCGTGTACCGGCCATACAGATTCGAGTTGTTCAAAGGCTACCAGACGTCGATCAACCGGTGCTGCCCGAAATCGCCAGATGAGGGACCCGTTTTGGGCCTCGAGGCAGTAGATATAACCATCAACAGACCCAAACAGGACGCGTCCCCGGTATATGGTCGGTGGAGAGTCGATACGACCGCCGGCAGTGTAACGCCATTGGACATCACCTGTATTGGCGTCAATAGCATAAAGCGTATGTTCATTCACTTTTGAAACATATACGCGATTACCGGCAATAACGGGACTTGATAGTTTTCCACCAAGTTTTAATTGCCATTGAGGCTTTATATTCGACGAAATGGGAGATGTGGTGACCCCGCTTCGTCTTGCGTCGTGCCGATAGGTCGGCCAATCTTGCGAGTCCCCATCTTCTATGATCTGTGAATCGTATGCAGGCCCTTTTTCCAGCCGGTTTTCTTCTGAGATCCTATTTAAGTCCGGTTCAGATGCAAATGCCGATGCCAGTGCACAAAAACCGTTTAATTTTGATTCAATATAGCAGGCGCATGCATGTGGTGGTGCATAAATGAGGCCATTACTCGGCATAATGCCGTAAAGACAACCTCCGCGAACATAATGATTTACCGTCCAGTGTTGTTTCTCAATGTCGACAAACTCAATGCCCGTACGGGAAGGCAGAATATATTTTTCTGTTGCCTTGCTGGGATAGCATCGCTGATGGAACCAATAGATTTTCAAATCCGGAGGGAACTCTTTTTTCACTTCTCCCGTATGGATGTCACGCCCGGTAAAGGTGCCTGTGTTTTGATACCAGGCGGTTGCTCCGGACCATACAAGCCCGTCAATCACGATAAGATCTTCCGGAGAATAATGACCCGAAGGCTGCAGCCTGTCTGTCCATAAAGTTTTTCCGGTTTCAGCAGACATGGCCGTTATCGACCCCTTCTTGCCTGAAAAAAGCACTACATCTTCATAGACAACGATTCTGGGAGCATAGGCGGTTGTAATGAGTTTTCGTCTTTCAAGGGATTGGGATTTCCAATTCTCCTCGCCGGTATGACGATTGATGCACACAACCTTATCACCATCAAAAAAATATGCTGCTGTGGCGTCGACCGCAAGCGTTAATGGTGCAACAGGACAATCCTTTGTCCACAACGCATCCCCTGTGTTGATATGAATAGCCCGTATTTGTCTATTTTTTTCATTCCAGGCCCATTCATTTCTTGCGGTCTTGGGATTGTCCCAAACCCAGGTATGCTTTGGAACATATTTTTCTTTTTTACGTTCGGGCCGCCCAATAACAAGGAATATGGTGTCGTCTGAAAAAAGAATCTCTGAAGTTTGTTGGGTTTGAGGAAATGTCCGAATGGTTTTGCCTGTGGCGGCATCCAATTCAGTCAAAGGGGCGTTAATGCCCAGTGTTACAAAGACGCGATCTCCGACCGCGACCAACCGTCGCGGCAAATGGGCCGGTCCACTTTTTAGGGCGAATAAATGGGTTTGCCATTCATCAATCTTTCGTTTCCACAGGATGGTTCCGTTAAAGGCATCCCGGGCAATAATGGCCCATTTGGGCGGTAATTGAATGGATTCTGTCGGTCCTTCGTCAAAGATGTAGAATATCCGACCGTTTGCTGAAACAAGAGCGCTCAGACTCGCCATGGTATCATGATGACGACCCCACCTGGGGCTGCCGATCCATTGATAATGTTTTAACGGACCGACAATCTCATCTTTTGAAACCACGTTACCATCTGTATCATGCAGATAGTGGGTCCATTCATCCATCCCTTCGGGCCATGGCTTGACCGTCTTTTTCCAGGTGTTTCCTTCCTTTATCATGGCAACACCGTTGGGGCAAAGCACCCTTGTTACTTCGTCCATGGAGACGTTTTTGAGATCTTCTGAAACAATCAAGTTGATGAGATTATCCGTATAGGGAAGGCGATTTCCCTTTAAGTGATCAATCGAAATTTGGCCGTATTGTCTTTTTGATGCAATATAGCGCCGGGCTTTTTGTACATTTTGATCTTCTTGATCCAGTCCGTGTACAAGAAAGCCGTCATTTTTTTTAAGGGCTTCGGTCAATGCGCCATCCCCGCAATTTATATGGACAATAACCCCTCCCGTTACCCCCGCTGTTTTAAGGATGATTTCTGCTTGATCGGCCTGATTGTCCTGCGAGAAAATCTGAGAAGGAATGGCCATGACAAGACAGAACACCATCGATAAAAGAAAAAGCAACTTTTGCAAACGTATTCGACTTTTCATCGTTCTGGTCCTTTCTTTATAATGCTACATAAGATTATGCTTTTTATTGACCTTTTGAATGTGACTTTAGAAGATTGATTACGGTATATCCCGGTTTCATTTCTCCAATATATTCGTATTCCTCGGATTGAATTATTTGTTTGACGATTCCATTGGCTTTGGAATGGTACCACATATCGATTTCCTGGGTAATCGAAGTTTGGGTATAGTCTAAAAATTCCATTGCCACAGTATACGATAAATTAGCTTTATAGTGCTGGCAATTTTCAAATTTCCCGGCCGGAACTTCAATTGTCTGGTCTTCCAGACGTTTAAATTTAATACTAAACGGATAAGTGGAATAAAACGGATTGGTAGTCCGCTGGGACTTAAATTCTTTTTCTTCCCCGATTTTCAAATTGGTGCAATATAATGGATAAGCAGGCTTATTTATGGTGATTACTGCTCCGGTCTGAGGCGACATGGTTACAAATTTTCCAACAAGGTTGTCTTCGTCAACGTAATAATGGGTCTGAACAATATCTGTTGGACCGTAGTGTTCTTTGATCACCCAAATTTTTTCCCCATTTTTTTCTTCAACAGATATGACTTCTTTTATGTGTTCATCGGCTAATTGATCTTCCCACAGAAGCTCCCATCTTTGGATTCTCGGTCCCTCATGTTTGTAAACCCACTTTTCTCCGACTTTAAATGGGCTCTCAGGTTCTGCAGCTACCGCTGTCAAGGAAACACATAAAACAACTATTGCGAATATGCTGTACGTTTTCATGCGTTTTCTCCTTATCTTATAAGAGGTCAGGATTTAACTAGTACCCATCCATAAACGGCATCTTTTGGCCCGTAGCTTGCTGCAGGGGATCTTTAAATCCTCAAAATAGCACGCTATTCCCGTTGACACTATGACGGTTGCACCGTCGGTTTCAAAATCGCTCAGGCCTTGCTCTGAACCAATCCCGCCGTGGCGGGACTACCATTTCTGGATGGACACTAAACTGAAAAGAAAAACGTCTTATGTGACTTTTAGGGTGAATCTGTTTATATCAAATAATTGACAGATTTTCAAAGCCTTTTTTTTCATCTTGCCGAACAACCCGGGCTTTATATTGGTGTGTCCTTTCCGGATACCCAACATGAAGACCCTGATATCGGCTTTTACTTGCTGGAGTAAATTCATCCCGTATTTTTAACCTTTCCTTTGGATTCAAGCCTTAGGGCTCGCGCAAAAATAACTTCACATTTTTAGCGCCGCTGCATCACACCTGACGGCGTTGAGAGAACTCGGAATATGCCAGATATTCCTGCGTTTTCTCGCCTTGTCAGCTGTGCGCCTCAACACTAAGAATCTGTGAATTTATTTTTTCGCGAACCCTTAGCTTTCCGGGTATGGCGGGTGATTCATCGATAAAGCCTGTAATCGATGTTAAATTTTTTAGCCTTATAGTTAAATTTCCGAACCGTTGTTTTTAAGAGACGAGCGGTTTTGGTTGTATTTCCGTTTGTGTTTTTCAGTGCGTCAATAATCATTTCTTTCTCTAAACCGGCTACGGCATCTTCAAGAGACAGTGCCGGCAAAGTGTCGGATTCCGTTCCGGTCTGCAGGGTCGGGGGAAGGTGATAACTGTGAATTACCCCTTCTTCGCACAAGAGTATGGCGCGTTCAATGCAATTTTCCAACTCCCGGACGTTTCCGGGCCAGTGGTAAAGCATGAGCATATCAATAGCCGGGGTTGAAAATCTCCGAATATCTTTATTATTTCCCGTGGTATATTTTTCCAGAAAATGATCGGCAAGTAGTAAGGTGTCGGTTTTCCGTTCTCTTAACGGTGGCAAGTAAATGGGGAAAACATTCAGTCGGTAGTATAGGTCGCTGCGAAAAGAACCGTCTTCAACAGCCTGTTCCAAGTTTTTATTGGTGGCAGTAATAATGCGTACATCTGAGGGTATGGTTTTGTGTCCGCCTACACGTTCAAATTCCTTTTCTTGCAAGACACGGAGCAGTTTAACCTGAACGTTCAGGTCAATCGACCCGATTTCATCAAGAAATAGGGTTCCTTTGTTTGCCAATTCAAATTTGCCGAATTTTTGCCGTATTGCTCCGGTAAAGGCTCCTTTTTCGTAGCCGAAGAGTTCACTTTCGATAATATTGGTCGGGAGCGCAGCGCAGTTTACTTTGACAAACGAATTCTTGGAGCGAGGGCTATTGTAGTGAATGGAGTTGGCGATAAGTTCTTTTCCGGTCCCGCTTTCTCCCCGGATAAGGACGGTTGAATGACCTTTAGAGACTTGAGAGATCATATTAAAAACCTCTCTCATTTTGTTACTGCTGCCGATAATATCCGTAATCCGATTTTTATTTTTCAGCTCATTGCGCAGGCTTTGGTTTTCTTCTCTTAAACGCAACGCTTCTATGTGAATCGTTTCCAGATTGATTACATGGCGAGCAATCATGGTTGAAATTACGGCCATCAATTTTTGTGCGACTTCAAGTGAACAGGCCGTATCCAACGGCTTATCTATGCTAAAGGCGCCGATTACCTGGCTGCCCTTTTTAATGGGGTTGCAAACAAATGAAAGCTCTCGATCCTGTTTTCCCTTTCTAGAGGCCGTCCGGTTTAAAAACAGCGGTTCTTCGCTGATTTTTGGAATAATGATGGGTTTGCCTGATTCGATAACCCGGCCTGTGATTCCCTCTCCTAATTGGTATGTTACACTTTCTATTGAGCTATCAGATATTCCGTGGGCCACTTCAAAGCCGATTTCATTGCGAAGGGGATTTAAAATCGTTATGGTTCCTCGAACCATGCCGATAACGTTGGACAGAATTTCCAGAACTTTGTATAAGGATTTCTTCAGGTCCAGGTGCGCATTGAGCGCTTCGCTGATTTCATACAAAAGGGAAATTTCTTCGATCCGCTTCATTTTAATGTAATTAAATTTTTGACGATTTGAGGCAGGACAGATACATTATGAGTCTATGGGGCGCAACCCTATTTGCAATAAACACTAAAGCGCCGATCAAATCAACATGAATTTTTCAACTTTATCCATTTAAAATACTCGGAAAGTGTCGGTCGAATGCTGGGAAAACGAAAAAAAAGGCCAGGACCGTAACGCTGAAAACCAGGCATTCCGATTTTAAGCGGGTTACAAGAAACAGGAATTGAAAGTCGTTGTTCAAAAGGCCGGTTTAAGCAAAGAAAAAAATATGGAGTAAAAAAAACAAGATCGATGAAGCGCATGGTTTCAAAGAAAGCGAACAACACACCAATACCTTTTGGCCCGCTTGGAGCGCATTTTTCTATCGCAAAGGGACTTCATAATGCGGTGTACCGTGCAGAAAAATATAACTGTACCGCCCTGCAATTGTTTACCAAAAGTGCTCATACCTGGAAGGAACGAACCCTGACGCATACAGAAATAGATGAATTTGAGCGGGCAAAAGCGACAACCGGAATTACCCTAATTGCTTCCCATACATCTTATCTGATTAATCTTGCTTCATGTAATCAAAATAAACATAAGCGGTCTTTAAACGCGTTAAAACAGGAAATGATCAGGTCTTCACTGCTTGGCATTCAATATGTGGTACTCCATCCGGGATTTTGCACCGGAGGAGAGTTAAACGAGGGACTTGATCGAATCACGTTCAGTATTAATAAAGTCTTTTCCGAAATACCTAAACATAAAACTCGTTTGTTGCTTGAAACAACCGCAGGCCAAGGATCCGCTATCGGCCATGATTTTAAACAACTGGCAGACATTGTTGCTAAGGTCAAAGCAAAAGGACAGATCGGCATTTGTTTGGACACCTGTCATATTTTTGCAGCCGGATATGACATCCGTACAAAAGCCATGTATGAAAAAACCATGGATCAATTTAATTCGGTCATCGGAATGGATTATCTATCTTTAATCCATTTAAATGATTCAAAACGACCTTTAGGATCAAAGGTAGATCGGCACGAACATATCGGACGGGGTGAAATCGGGATGAAGGCGTTTCGATTATTGATAAACGACAAACGGATTCGTCATATTCCGAAAATCATTGAAACACCAAAAGATACCGATGGAAAAGATTGGGATGAAATCAATCTGGCACGGTTAAGGGGTTGTTTGAGACGCAATGGCGAGCCAATCTAAAATAGATTGTCATCCTTACGGTGGAAGGTTCCTTGTCGCTTTCTGCAGGGAATCTTCAATGTTGGATTATAGCATCCCTTTTCTTAAAATGGCCACTAACAGCCATATCCCCATGACGGCGGCGGCCAAGAATCCGATGATTCCAATTAGCGATATTCCAAAAAAATAGGGCGGGGTTTTAGAAATTACAATAAGGGCGGAACCGATTATCAACGCGGCGATGATAATGGAAAATGAAATTCTATTGCTGATTTGGTCATGCGTTGAAAGCATGGCATCAAGGCCCTGATGTTCAAGCTTCAACGGTATCTGTTGCTTTCTGATGAATCGTGAAATTTCACGAATATCTCTGGGGAGTTGCTGAAGAAGATCCAACAGGTCGGAAGCCATTCTGATCATGTCGCCTGTGATTCTTTGGGGGTGAAACCGTGCCAATTTTACTCGTTTAACAAAGGGCTCTGCATGGGAAACCATATCAAATTCGGGATCAAGCATGAGCGCGACCCCTTCCAGTGTCCCCATGGCCTTCATCATCATGAAAACATCCGGAGATATGCGAAGACGATGACGGGATATAAGCTCGAGTAATTGCAACAGCAGTTTGCCGATTTTAATATCCTTAAGAGGCTTATAGAGATGCTGCCCCAAGAAATCCGCCACATCTTTTTCCAGCAACCGTATATCCGGCTCGATTTCCCATGACGTAAGCTTTAAAAGGACCTGGGTGGCCCTGGATTCATGTCTATGAACCACGCTGTCAACCAGTTCGACAAAATCTTCCCGGGTCTGACGATCCACGGAACCGACCATCCCGAAATCGAGTAGGCAGATCACATTGTTTGGCAAAATAAAAATGTTGCCGGGATGGGGGTCGGCATGAAAAAATCCGTCATCAAAGATCTGCTTTAAACAAATATCGGCTCCGCGACGGGTAATCATTTTTCGGTCCAAACCATTGGCTTCCAATGTTTTAGTTTCAGAAACCTTAATACCCTCAACAAACTCCATGGTGAGGACATGGGAAGTGGTCATATCTCTGTACACGTTGGGGATGTATATGGTCGGGTCACCTAAAAAATTAATGGCCGTCCGCTCCAGATTGGTTGCTTCGATGGTATAATCGATTTCTCTTTCCAGGGTTCTGGCAAATTCCTCAACGATCTTAACCGGTTGATAAAATGAGATTTCTTCAATGTTCCGTTCAGCAAGTATGGCCAGATGAAGCATAATCTCGATGTCAACTTCAATAATGCTTTTAATACCCGGTCGTTGAACTTTGACCGCCACAAGGTCGCCGTTTTTTAGTTTGGCCCGGTGTACCTGCCCGATGGATGCGGAGGCCAGCGGATGTTCGTCAATAAAGTCAAAAAGCTGGCTGATGGGTTGGCCGAATTCAGCCTCAATGATCCTGCTGACTTCGATAAATGGAAACGAGGGGACACTGTCCTGGAGTTTGGAAAGTTCTTCGATAAAATCAACCGGAACCATGTCAGGGCGAGTGGAAAGGATCTGGCCGAGCTTTATATAGGTGGGCCCCAATTCTTCAATGGCCATTCTCACCTTTTCCGCCCGAGACAGTTTTTCTAAGCGATCCCGGCGGTTTTTTGAAACAAATTGAAGACCGATCTCTATGTATTGGTCAATTTTTAATAGCTCAATCAGATCTCCAAACCCATACCGAAAAAAAATCGACAAGATTTGCCGATATCGGTTCAGGTGGCGATAAGTCCGGGCGAAGACGCCGATTTTTTTTATACTAAGCATGTGTTATAGACACTAATTTGAACCGTCATAGCGAGCGCATTCCCCATAGTTTGCCGCGGGGTTAGCGGACGAATGTAAAATAGGTTATCATCCTTATGGAAGAAGATTCCCTGAAGCCTGCTTAAGGGAGCTTCAATAGTCCTTGTTTTCGCTGATGGCTTTTTTTATACTTCGAATTTCTTTTTTCAAACCTTTTAATTCTTCAGTGGTGACGATATCCGCCTTTTTTAAAAATTTTTTCACCGTCTTTTCTACTCTTTCCTCAAGTTTTTCCTGGGCTTCATCGTATCTTTTCTGAAGGTCTTTTAGAAAATTTTTCCCGTCTTTTTCAGTCATATTTAATTTTTTTTCGATCTCTTTGGCAAAGTCTTCCACTTCATCTTTTGTTTTCAATGCCAGACCGATGCCGGCAAGCAAGGTTTTTTTCATCAGGTCGATCATGATTGTCTCCTATGCTATGATTTATTATGCTTTTTAATACCCCGCCTGCTTGCAGCGGGGAGCTTTATTTTTTCGCCTTGATTTTAACGCCATATTGGTCGATAGTATTACAGATTAAGAATGCCGCCTTGTTTTTATCTGTTTTATTATTTCTGCTTCATGGACGAAAGGGCGTTTCATTAATTTTTGTAAAATTATCATAGAGATACCGGTATTGCAAGCAGTTTGAAATCATCTGCTCTTTTATTTGGGAATTTCTTGGTTTTAGGGGACGTCAATTTCATAAAAATGATAGATCATAATCGTGAGCATTTCCTTTGAACTGGAACGTGAGGCTTAAGATAATCTCTATAATATAAAGGGCACATATGTGGTGTCGGTATGTTCATTATGGATTCAAAAGTTACTTGACTGTTAAGTAAAACTGGCCTAATTGGTTAATAATCAGTGCAATAATGATAAAAAACAATAACGGTTTGAAAGGAAATTTTATCCATGTCGTATTCAATTGCTCTGGCGGGAAAAGGGGGAACCGGGAAGACGACAATTGCCGGAATGTTAATAAAGTTTCTAGAGATGAAAGGAAAAGGACCGATTCTCGCGGTAGATGCGGATTCAAATGCAAATCTCAATGAGGTACTCGGGCTTAAGGTTTCTGACACCCTTGGTGGTGCTCGAGAAGATATGAAAAAAGGAAAAGTTCCCGATGGGATGACCAAAGATATATTTATTTCCATGAGGATGGAAGAGGCTGTTGTAGAAGCTGACGGTTATGATCTTATCGTAATGGGTCAGCCTGAAGGTGCGGGGTGCTATTGTGCAGCGAATTCTCTGTTGACCCGGTTTTTAGAACAGCTCACGGGGAACTACCCTTATATCGTAATTGACAATGAAGCCGGGATGGAACATGTCAGCCGGTTAACCACGAACAATGTTGATGTTCTGCTAATTGTATCGGATACATCCCGCCGAGGATTACAGGCAGCGATTCGAATTAATGATCTGGCAAATGGCTTAAACATCGGCGTTTCCAAAAGCTATTTGGTAATTAATAAGGTAAAAAATTCTCCATCAGATTCGGTCTTGGGTATGATTAAAAAAGACGGACTGGAGTTGGCCGGAACTATACCGGAGAACGATACGTTATACGAGTATGACTTAAACGGCCAGCCAACGGTTGAAATGCCGGAAGATAATGAGGCAATCCAGGCAGCATATCAAATATTTGATAAAATCATAGTATAAAAATCTTTAGAAAAGTGCAGGATATGAAAAAGACCGGCCTTTTGTATGATGAGAGATACCTGAATCACAATACCGGGTTATACCATCCGGAAACTCCGGATAGACTCCGGGTAATTTACAAAGGATTAACAGAAGCCGGCCTCCTTCCAAAGCTAAAGCTGATTCCTGCCCGCCCTGCTGAAATGAAATGGGTTGAGTCAGTCCACGATAAAGCATACATTAAACGGTTCAGAGAACTGAGCCTTTCAGGCGAACGGACATTTGACTATCCCGACAACCAGATATGCACCGAAACGTTTGATACCGCCATTTTAGCGGTGGGGGGAATTCTTGACGCTGTTCGTCTTGTCATGACCGGTGATGTTGACAATGCATTTTGCGCCGTCAGGCCACCGGGGCATCACGCCGAATATGACAAAGCCATGGGGTTTTGCTATTTTGGAAATGTTGCCATCGCCGTCAGATATCTTATGAGCGAATGGGATATCAAACAGGTGGGGATTATTGACTTTGATGTCCACCATGGCAATGGCACACAGCACGTTTTTGAAGAAGAGGCGTCCGTTTTTTATTATTCCATTCATGAACATCCCTCCTTTGCGTTTCCCGGTACCGGACGAGTCTTTGAAAAGGGTGTTGGTTTGGGCACGGGTTTTACACGGAACTATCCGGTATTACCCGGTCAGGGAGATAAGGAATATGAGAAAATTTTTGAAACGGATCTTTTGCCGATGTTTGATCAATTCAAGCCGGAAGTGATTATTGTTTCAACCGGTTTTGACGCTCATATGGACGATGCCATATCCGGCATTAAAGTTTCAACCGAGGGATTTACCTGGATTATGCAAAGAATTATGGAGTTAGCTGATAAATATTCCAACGGCAGGCTTGTTTCCGTCCTGGAGGGGGGGTATTCCTTAACCAGACTCCCTGAGCTGGCAGCGAACCATGTAAAGACTTTGTTAAATGATTCTTTATAAATTAAGGGCTATCTATCAATTAAACTTTTTAAGAAACCGCCACCTGCCTATCTTTATATAAACCTTTAGGCCTATGGGAGCATAATATGTTTGTCAGCAAAACAATGACAAGAAAAGTGATCACCATCAGTCCGGATGCTGATCTTTTTGAAGCACAAGACAGAATGGCGAAAAACAACATCAGGCACCTTCCCGTAGTTATAGAGGATAATAAACTGGTCGGCATCGTAACGGATCGTGACATCAGAAGTACAATGCCTTCAAGCCTTTTCAAAGAACTGGAATGTACGCTAGAAGAAAAGGATTCGGTTTGTCAGCTTAAAGTCAAGGATATTATGACACCGGACCCCATGTCAATTTCTCTATTAGATACCATTCAGGATGCCATGTTGTTGATTCAAGGGGAACGCATCGGCGCACTTCCGGTTGTGGACGAAGACGGCAAACTCAAAGGTATTATATCCATTCGGGATCTTCTGAGGGCATTTATTAACGTGATGGGTATTGAGGAACCCGGAACCCTTTTGGGAATCCTTGTTGAAGAAAAAGTCGGGGAATTAAAAAAGATTGTCGACATCATTGTGGGAGAGGGCATTTCATTGGGAAGCGTGCTGGTGGCTAAATATTGGGAAGAAGGAAAACGAGCGGTATTCCCGTATCTTTTCGCAATGAATGTTAATCCGGTGAAGGAAAAATTAAAAACCATGGGTTATGAATTGTTAGATCCATTACAGTGGTATATTGACAAACTCCCTGAAATGGATGATCCCGAGTAACTGCAGTTTGTTGATAAGGCAAGTGGAATCAACGACGAACCCGTACAAAGACCTTATTGCTGAAAAGTGAAGATAGACTGGTGGCTGAGTAGTTATCGCGGCACAATGTTGAAATTATCAAATCATGGGATCAAAACGACATCCGGGTTACTTTTTTAGGAAACGCCTATGAGGATGATTAATTCCTGAAATCTGAAGGGGAAAGCCATGTACATTAAATGCTGGGGTTCAAGAGGGTCGATACCGGTATCTGGAACAGAATATCTTAAATATGGTGGTGATACCACCTGCCTGGAGATTCGAACCAAGGATGATGAAATTATCATTATTGACGCCGGTACCGGAATCCGGAGGCTCGGTAACCAATTGATTCAGGAAAATCGCTCTAAATACAATCTCATTTTTACGCATGCGCACTGGGACCACTTGATGGGTTTCCCGTTTTTTAAACCGATTTACTTGAAGCGGACGGAAATTAAAGTGTATAGATGCCCTTTCCCGGGCCAATATGTGGAAAAGATGATTTCAAAGGTCCTGTCCCCGCCGAATTTCCCGGTAAAATATGCAGACATCAGTGCGTCCATTTTCTATGAAGAAGGATGTCCCCAGACGTTCGAGATAGGGACTATCAGAATTGAACCGATTCGGCTCAGCCACCCCAACGGGGGTAGTGGGTACAAGTTTATTGAAGATGATAAGACCTTTGTTCTTCTGACGGATAATGAGTTGGGATACGTTCATCCGGGAGGTCTTTCGGTTGATGATTATATAGCCTTTTCCGCCGATGCAGACCTTTTGATACATGATGCTGAATATACACCAGGAGAATATGAGACCTATATTGAATGGGGACACTCCTCATATACCCATGCGGTTGACCTGGCTATTAGCGCGGGAGTTGAGAAATTGGGATTGTTTCATTTAAACCAGGACAGGTCGGATGAAAAAATGGACGACATTGTGCACAAGTGCAGGCAAATCATTTCTGATAGAGGACAGCATATTGAATGTTTCTCCACGGCCAGCGATATGACCTTTAATTTATAAAAATCAGTCTAGATGCGGTTTCAAAATCACTGCGGCTTTGGCCTGAACCAAAATCTACCATTTCTGGATGGACACTAAATATTGATGGACTGAGAAAGCCCATGGAAAAGCTGATTAAAAGAGCGGCAAAAGATCTATCAGGCTCTAAAAATGTGGTGGCATTAACCGGTGCTGGAATTTCGATCGAAAGCGGCATTCCTCCGTTTAGAGGAAAGGGGGGGATATGGGAGAAAATTGACCCTATGGAATTTGCCCACATTGATGCCTTTATGAGAGACCCGGCAAAGGTCTGGAATGTTCTGATTAAGGAGATGAAGAATATTACGGATACGGCCAAACCGAATGATGCTCACAAAGCTTTGGCGCAGCTGGAAAAACATGGCATCTTAAAAACGGTGATTACACAAAACGTAGATGGCTTGCACCAAATGGCCGGTAATACGGATGTGATTGAGTTCCATGGCAATTTTGCGTGGCAACGGTGCATGGATTGCAATCGGAAAATTAAGAATGATCAAGTTGATATCTCACAAATTCCGCCAAAATGTGAGTGCGGCGGGATATTAAGACCCGACTGTGTCTTTTTTGGCGAACCGATTCCGACTGATCACTTGATGAGATCGCAGCAAGCTTCCGCAGAGTGTGACATCATGCTGGTAATCGGAACATCAGCCGTAGTCCAACCGGCCGCCCTTATGCCCGTTATTGCAAAAGAATCCAATGCAACGGTAATAGAGATCAACCTGGAAAAAACCCCTTTGACCGACCAGATCAGTGATTATATTCTTTTGGGCAAATCAGGAGAGGTTATGAACCGAATTATGGCCCAGATGGAACGATTTGACTGATATGGACGAAAGTAAAAAGGGGTGGGTCGTTACTGTTTCCTTAAAGCTCCCGACATTACAGGATAATACGGCAGATACGGATCGACTGTTAACCGCGGTAAAAACGGTATTGAAAACCGATACGGTTGGAATCGATCTAAAATTAGTCAGACAATTACCGGCTCTAATTCGAAAATCTAAATTTCGGGTTGTCTGTATCCTTTTTAAGGATCAAAATCGCTGGATCCTTATCGACATCAAAGACGCAACCGATACTGGGTCAATAGCCGGGCTGGCCGTGGACCTAGGAACGACTCGAGTGGTATTACGATTGGTAGACCTGATTAATGGGCAACCCCTCGCCGATATTGCCTTTGATAACCCCCAAATTTCTATTGGTCCCGATATATTGGCCCGGATTCATTTCACGAATGAACCGGATGGGCTTAAGACGTTAAATAAACTCATTATACAAGGACTTAACCACAAAGTTGATGAACTGTGCCGCTCCTGTAATGTAAGGCCGGAGGATGTTTATTTGTTATCCTTAGCCGGTAATACCGCTATGACCCACCTTTTTATGGGAATAGATCCGCATTGGATTATCCGTGAACCGTATATTCCGGTCATTAACCGGCCTGGATTGTACCGTGCGCAAGAACTGGGCATCAAGATCAATCCATTCGCCAGAGCATTGATTTTTCCGAATGTCGGCAGTTATTTCGGCGGAGATCTGATTGCAGGAATTCTGTATTCCGGTTTAAACAATCAAGATCAAACTGCGGTATTAGTGGATGTCGGGACAAACGCCGAGGTAGTCGTGGGAAATAAAAACTGGCTTATTGCATGTGCGGGAGCCGCCGGACCGGCTTTAGAGGGGGGGGTGACCCGGATGGGGATGATGGCCGGTCCCGGTGTTATCGACAAGGTGACCATTGATCCGGACACCCTGGAATTTAAGCTGCATACCATAGAAGATGAACCTCCGATTGGGATTTGCGGTTCCGGATTAATCGATCTTGCCGCACAGCTGTTTATTAGGGGTATGGTTGATTTTCGTGGACGGATAAATCCTCTCGTGTGTAAGGATCGGCTGGTGGAAATCGATGGTTTGAGGCATCTTGTGGTGGTTCCGGAGATCTCTTCGGCCAGCGGGGCTCGCTTGTCAATCAGCCAGGCGGACCTTGACAGCCTTATCAGATCTAAAGCTGCCATGTATGCGATTCTAGAAACGATTACATCAAGGGTGGGCGTTGCTTTAAGAGAAATCAAGACGTTTTACCTGGCCGGAACATTTGGTTCCTTTATCAATCCTGAATCGGCCATTTCCATAGGGATGATACCGGATTTGCCCATTGAAAGGTATCAGTCGTTGGGGAACAGTTCTCTATGTGGCGCCGCCATGGCGCTTCGCGGTGAAGAATATACGGAAAAGATCGATGAAATTCGGGACCGAATCACCTATTTGGAATTAAACGTCAGCTCAGAATTTATGAATCGGTTTAGTGCGGCAAAGTTTTTACCCCATACGGATCTCTCTCTCTTCCCCAGTGTCGTTATTAAAAAATAAAATCAGAGAAAAGTCCCGGTCGGTTTATACTGTTTTTTAGTGCCCTGCCCGCTGGTGGTGGGGAGCTTCATTTTTTTACTAAAAAAAGGTGAATAAATCGCGGATCTAAGTCCTTAACGGGGACTTGTCCAAATTCATTTTCGATTTCATTAAAAAGATGTTCCAGGATTTGTCCCACCTGTTTGGTGATTTCGTAATCTGTCAACCCGGTTTTGTCCGCTAAAAAGCTTAGAAAGGATGTTTTCATGTGCTGAGCGGTTCGTTTTATGGTGTCACTTACCCATAAGTCTTTATAAAAACGCTTAAATTCGGTTAATGTTAAGGGTATCAGCGCTTCATTAATATTCAGATAATTCCTGGCCCAGAGAGTTAGAATGAGGTTCTTGTATGAAAGAAATTCATAGGCGGACGGCGATTTGATTTTAATGTCTGAAAGAGATAGGAGTTCATCCACGGCAATGATATCCGTTAAAATATTTTCGGACATGTCTATATCACCCATGGATTCAAATTCGCGGTATAAAACACCGGTCTGATAGTTGTCGAAAAATAGCGGCTTTTTGATTAACAACCCTCCTATCACACCAAGCCATTCTTCGCCCCAAAAGCTTAAAGAAAGGCCCTGATTTGAAAACCAGTTTTTTTTAACCCATCGTTCCGCCCGCCATTTCAAGGTTAAGGCGCATCCGAATCCCACTTTAAAGATCTGGGAGATCGGATACTTGGAAATCAGATCCACGGCCTGCTGAAGATGCGGCTCTTCTTGGATCAATCGTTCCAGACCAATAATTATATAGCCGCATGTTTTTTTAACAATTTTTTTTAAATCCTCCCTGTTTTTAACAGATTTCTGGTCCGCAACGATAATCTGGTTACACAAGGCAACGAATTCCGCCTGGATTTCATTCATAAGCTCGTCGATTGGTATAATTGCCAGGGCATCTGAAAAAATATTATCTCTGCCCATCATTTTAAGGGGGCTTAAAGGTACCGGGTTATATGAATCCAACGCAAACTTAGACTTATTGATTTTTTGACCGATTTGTTCAAGTTCTCCCGGGCGCAAGGGTTGGTAGATACCGATGGCTTCATCAAAAGGAAGAAATCCTTTTTCCGAAAGCCTAATATTCCGCCACCGAAACGCCTCTTCTTCGGATTCGGCCGGAAGAATATGAACCGATTCCATCAGGATTTTTTGATATGCAGAATGATCTATGGCGGCTATGCGTTCCAACAACTGATTAACCAGTTCCTTATCCCCGGTTTGAATGACATCCGGTTCAGTATCTTCTTGGCCTATATGATCACTAAGACCGGTAATGTTATCGAGCAATTTGACATAAAACACATCATCTAAAGTAAAATAATCGTCATTAAAGTCCGATGGGTCCTGATCATGCTCGCGGACCTTAATCTTGATATTTTTATAAAGGTAAAATCTCAACAAGTCGATTTTTTCTTGCATTAACCAGTTTACAAAGCGATTGGGATCAGCACTTAAAATTAAGCGAAACCATTGGGTAGCGGCACTGATGTTAATTCTGTCTTTTTGCCATATTTCCTGGTCCAGAATGAAATTCAATTGCTTGGAAGATGCCAGTGATAATAGGGGCAATGCGTCTTCTGACCCGATTTCCTGGATAAGCAAATAAAAATCTTCTTCCGGAAAGGAGTGGACAAGCGCCGCAGAATGACGGGCGCTTAAAATTTTATCCAGCGCATCTCCCGGTGGTAGGGATGAAATTTCGATTCGCTCTGCTTTAAGCGCATGGATTCGTTCAAGTGCTAATTTATCGGTGTTGTTTTCCATGTCAATCCTGACGGCCTCGCAAAAAATCCAATTTCCGTGTTGCGGTTTCATTCTGTTGTCATTTCGGCGTATCATACAGTACGGCCAATGACACGAATTTCGCAAGCCTTGAACTCGAAATTGTTTACAGAATCGTTTAACTTTTTACTGTTTACGAGTTCATTAATTTTAGCCTGTGGGTAAAATTGATGCTTTTACCGATTGGTTTGATTTCCATGGGGCGAATTTTAGTAAGAGAAGCAAACCAGGAACGGCAATAATAGCACAGGTGATAAAAAAGCTTTCCCATCCGACCCGTTTGACAAAATATCCGGTGGGTGCCGAGGCCAGAACTCTGGGGATACCCATGAGACTGGTTAAGAGTGCGTATTGAGTGGCAGTGAATTTTTTATGGGTGATGCTGGCCATAAAAGCCGCATAGGCAGCGGTTCCCATTCCGCTGCTTAAATTTTCAAAAGCGATAACCCCGGATAAAGCACCGATGTTGTGACCTATCCGGTCAAGCACGGCAAAACAGGCAGTGGAAAGAGATTGAAGTACGCCAAAAATCCAAAGGCTACGGTTGATTCCCAGGCGAAGCATCATTATCCCGCCCACTAGGCTGCCGATAATGGTGGCCCAAAATCCAAAAAGTTTGACCACGGTGCCGATTTCTGATTTTGAAAAACCGATTTCGAGATAAAATGGTATAGTCATGGCGCTCGCCATGGTATCACCAATTTTATATAACAGAATGAACGCCAATATCCATATGGCGTCCTTCCGGCTGAAATATTCGGTCAAAGGATTGACAATCGCCTCTTTCATGGTTTTCGGGGTTCCGGCAATCATTTTGGGTTCGGGTGTTAAAAGGGTGGTAACTATTCCTGGAACCATACAGGCTGCCAAGACCTGATAAACCATAGAAAACGGCATGTGATCCGCCATAATTAGTCCGCCGCCGGAAGCTAAAAGCATTCCCACTCGATATCCGTTGACATAAAGAGAAGACCCTATCCCCAATTCTTCGTCCGAAAGGTCCTCTCTTCGGTAAGCATCGACTACGATATCCTGAGACGCGCTGAAAAACGTGACCAAAAATGCCGCCGTACTCAGCAGCAACGGGGCTTTTATCGGATCTGTTAATCCTAAACCGCAAATTGATATCAATAATGCGATTTGCGCGATGAGCATCCATCCTCTCCGGCGGCCTAAAACGCGAAATGTAAAGCGATCCAGGACAGGGGCCCAGAGAAACTTTAATGTGTATGGTAGTCCCACGAGGGTCATCAAGCCGATGACGGTAAGATCTACCCCCTCTTCTTTCATCCAGGCTTGTAATACCGACAAGGTCAGCAGCAAGGGAAGCCCGCAGGAAAAGCCCATCAACAAAGCCACCAGCATGCGCCGGTTAAAGATTTTCTTGAGGATGGATGCTTCCGGATAATGCTTCATGATGTTAAAAAAAATGGGCAACGACTTTCATACCGTTACCCATTATCTGATTATCGTTATGATTCACCGGTTATTAAATTCCATTAGATCCGATGGCGTTACCACGGCCCCGTATTTTTCTTTCAGATTGACAAGCCCTTCACGTTGTTCATTTAATACGCCAAACAGTTTCGGAGGAATGTTCGATTCTTTACCGTAAGCTTCTATTTGAAAATCAATTCGATCAACAATCTTGTCAATATAAAGTGAAAACTGTTTGACATAGAGATCTTGAGGGTAAATTTTGTTGATAATCAATTCAAATAGGTGTTTTAAATCTTCATATTTTGGGATTTTGCCAATGGGCGTTGAAATGAATTCCACTTCATCGTGTACCAATCGTTCCAGCCACGACAGCCAAACTTTGACATCGCGCTTTTCTCCCAATAGTTTTTTAGATGTTCCGCCTCTGGCTTCATGGGTCAAAAAATAATTTAGTCCGGCCATAATCGGCCGTTTGTCCGGTTTGATTTTCTCATTGTTGAAAAATAAAAATTGAGATGCCATATAATCCCCCAAAGAGCCGGGGATAAAGGGCGCATTTGCCCAGGGTGCTCGTTTAACACCGGTAGCGCCGACCTCTGTGGCAGTGGCGGCCGAGACAATACAAGCGCCGATCACAACGCCGTGATCCGGATTATGGGTAGCCCAAATCGGCGGCATGGTATCACTATCTCTCCCACTGTATGTAACTACCCGTGTTTCAACACCATTGGGCGATTCAGCCATGTCGGAATAGTTTGTCAGAGCTGAAGAGGGGAGGGTGCAGCGGGCGTTGGGATGTGATATCGCAACCGGCTTGCCGTTTTCATCTACCATGCCCCGCTCCCAAGGGCCTTGAAAATTAATCCCTTTTTCCGGGGGATCCTCTCCGTTTCCGGTCCATTGCGGCACACCGCCTTTATCTATTAGCACATTGGACCAAATAACTTCCGTCCCTTTATTTCTTAATACTTCCATGAGGTTGGGGTCACCTTCCCAGTTCACGTCTTCAACGATTCCGAAGATGCCGCATTCCGGGTTGATAGATCGGATGGTGCCATCGTCAGCGATCCACATTTGCGCAAGGTCGTCACCTACAAAGTGATGGCCTGCCATGGCAGTTGTCGTTTTCCCACATCCGCTGGGTGCGGCGCCGGTGAACCATGTGATTTGTCCGTTAGGACTTTCAATACCGGTAATGAACATATGTTCTGCCAGTTCATTTCCTTCATTCTCATAAACGGCCTTATCAACGGCAAATCGGTGGTTTCCTTTTTTCAGCAGCAGGGTGTTTCCGGCATAAGTACAATTAAAACTGTAAGTGGTTTGGAATTTTCTGTCCATGAATACCCGGGCATGGGGTAAGTCTTCAGGACGATTCAGTCCTTCACTGTGAATATTGCTAAAGAAATGTCCCAACCGTGTTACCTCATTGTCAAAGTCATAATATGAATTTCGGTATAGAATTTCAGCACTATGGGATACATAAGTAGAGCTGGTAATTTCCAATGCCGGGTTGGATGCAGGGGCACCGACGGGCCCACGTGAATAAAAACCAACAATCATGATTTTTCCGTGCATAATACCGGTCATTTTTTCTTTTACTTCCAGATAGGCCTGGTCTCTGAGCATTCTTTTTGCGAGAGAGCTCACTGCTTCACCTTCATTGATAATATAAAATGTCCGGTCAATAATTCGGCCCTGCTCATTTTTCAAGTCAAAATGGATGGTATGGTTTTCCATGGACAGCGTGGATTCCTCCCCCTTTTTTAAGCTCAGTTCCCGAATAAACTGTTTGTCTTCTTTGGAACCGGTATTAATATAAACCTCATCCGGCTCACACATTTTCACGGCATTGGCAATCTTAAGCATAACCTCAGGATGCCGAATATGCTGAATTCTCGAAAAATGAAGCGTGTCCAGCTTATTTTCGAAAAGATCCAGGGCGCTTTCAACAGAATTTATACTGCCGATTTTTCTTATAATATCAAACCCGTTATTTTTTTCTACCATCGCTTTATGCTCCTTATCAATACTTGGAAGATTACCTGTAGCTTGATGCGGGGGGGGCTTAAATTATTTTTTTTAAGGCCATCACGCCGGTTTAACGCTTTTGGCGGCCATGTTTTTCCTGAATCGGCATATGCTGTCGAATCCATATCAAAACTTTGTCAAATTCATCTCGAATTTCCCGTAATGCTTTTCCCCGATGGCTCACACGATTTTTCTCCACCATCGTTAATTGGGCGAAACATTTTTTTAGGGGAGGATAATAAAAAATCGGATCATAGCCAAAGCCGGTTTCGCCTACTGGTTTATCGGCAATAAGACCTTCGCAACGGGCCTCGTAAGTCAGGGCCGGGCCGGTCGGGACGGCAATGGAAACAACACATTCAAAGGCAGCTTTACGGTTGGTCTTTCCTGTCATTTGACGCAGTAATTTGGTACACCGGTCTTTATCAGATGCATTTTCTCCTGCATAGCGTGCGGACTGAACACCGGGTGCTCCGTTTAGCGTCTCAACAACAAGTCCTGAGTCCTCGGCCAACGCTGGCAAACCCAGTATTCTCGAAGTAAAACTGGCTTTTTTATAGGCATTATCATCAAAAGTAACCCCATCTTCTTCTACTAAAGGGATGGGACCAAAATCGTTCAGATCTTTGATGATAACCGGAAAATCTTCTGTAAGATTTTTAATTTCAATGATTTTGCCTTTGTTTCGCGTTGCGATAACAAGGGTGACTGAATCTTGCACAGAGCCCTCACACCTTAAATGAATATCATTCATTATTATCTGTTTTCATTAAAAATATCACTATCTATGGACGTAAATATCATAAATCATGGATGAATTTTTGTAAAGCTTTTTAAAATGGTTTCGAAATAATGTCATTTAAAAAAGGCTTTACACTCATCATCTGCTTGTTATATTAATCAAGTTTAATAGATGTACCGGCAATTACGCCTTTAAAAAGATGTTAACTAGTGTCCATCCAGAAACGGCATCTTTTGGCCCGG
>JAUXEW010000048.1 GCA_030620375.1 Desulfobacteraceae bacterium
AAGCAATGCGAGCGCTAACCCCGTAGCTTGCTGCGGGGAGGCTTCAATCATATTTTTAAAGAAAAAACTGGACAAAATGATGGAGATAATGGATTGATATTGATGACAGATGAGGACTAATGACAGACATAAGAGATGACATATTTAAAAATATTCTAGGCCACACCATCACCGCTGTTATTATAGCAGATGACCCGGGGATTATTGCCGGGACCTCAGCGGCCACTCGAAAAGCTAAAGAACTGGGACTTACTGTTATCCATATGGTTGAGGAAGGAACATCCGTAAACAGAGGAGATGAAGTGGCGATGATTTCCGGCAATCCAAAGCAGATCGCCATAGCAGAAGACTTGCTGATGGGTTATATCGGCAAACCATCAGGGATTGCTACTGCAACCCGGAAATGCGTGGTTAAGGCCGGTAACGGCATACAGATTGTTTGCGGGTCATCAAAGAAAATGCCTGTTATTCTTAAAGATGCCGTACGAAAAGCTGTTGTTATTGGCGGCGGGTATTTCCGCATCAGCCGGGATCCTTTTGTTTATCTGGATAAGAATTATATAAGGATGTTGGGAGGGATTAAAAACAGCCTTCTGGCCGTCGGTGAATTAACGGATTATAAAAAAGTGGTTCAGATCAAAGGCCGGCAAAAGGATATCGAGACTGAAGCAGCTGAGGCCGCGGAGTTCAAAGCAGACATCATATATATCGATAACGGGCGGCCTTCCGACATTGAGACCGTATCAAAAGAGCTTAAACGAATGGGCTTAAGGAACCGGATAAAGATCGCATTCGGGGGTAACGTTAACATAAAAGATATTGATAGGCTCAAGTCAATGGATGTGGATATTCTCGGAATCGGGAGGCAAATCATTGATGCGCCGTTGCTGGATCTTAGGATGGAGATTGTCGAGATAAAAGAAGAATGACTTCTTGAAGTGCATGGGACTTAATCCGGATTGAAAAAAAGGAGAAGCGTATGAAGGTCGTCAATTTCTTATCGATAGTGGATCCGCAAAAATGCAACGGAGACAAACGATGCGAAAATTTGTGCCCCAGCGGCGCCATAAAAGTGGTTGAAAAAATCGCAAGGGTTGATGAAAGCAGATGTGTGGCTTGCGGTAAATGCAGAGAAGTCTGCAGGGAGGGAGCCATTACCATGGTAAGACGTTCAGAACCAAGGGAAATTGTATTTGACATGCAGACCGTAAGTCAGGAAAAAATTCAAGCCCTTTGTGAAAAAACATTTCTCTTGCCGGATATGCTTATCTGTGCTTGCACCGGCACCATGGTCAAAGAAGTTGCCGGCGCCATAATCGGAGGGGCAAAAACGCCGGAGGACATTGTCCTGATGACCGGTGCGGGATCAGGGTGTGGTATTTATTGCATGGGCGTCGTTTTTCAATTGTTTAAGGCTGCAGGCATTGTGATACCGGACGATCCTCGATGGAAAAATTTACCCCTTACGCCTCGGGATATTCCGGATAAAATTGCTGATAAATATCCAGAATATTATTTTAGAGGCGTTATCTGATATGAAAGGAGAAATACTATGGTACAACAAGCAGTAAAACCGCCCGAGGTAATGCCGTCGGTATACGGCCCTGCTCCCCGTACCATACGAGCCGCCGATTTACCGGGCATGGTATCCGTTGGCGTTACGGAGCTTTTTCCAAAAATTAAGAGGGGATATCGTCAGGGTGAAGGAATTGAGGATATCCATAAAGCGACAATTAAAGCTGTGTCCCGTATTAACATGGATATGATTAAACCGGATGACACGGTTAATATTCTCTGCTCGGAGCATGGGTTTTATATTCTGGAAGGGCTTCATTACCGTGAAATGCTCAAAGTGATCGGTGATGTCGTTAAGGAAAGAACAGGGTGTAACCATGTCCGATACCGGGTGGCGGGTGGAATGGGACTTAAAGAGGCGGAAGAAGTCATTGAGCATTTTAATCTTAAGGGCTATTTGACAGGGAAGGTGGGTTCGACCAATCCAT
This sequence comes from Desulfobacteraceae bacterium, assembly GCA_030620375.1. GTDB lineage: Bacteria > Desulfobacterota > Desulfobacteria > Desulfobacterales > UBA5616 > JAUXEW01. The sequence goes on from JAUXEW010000048.1 coordinate 2,004, forward strand.
TTGATAAAGAGGTGCCCATTGAAACAGATATCGGCACGCTTTATGGTCTGGCAAAGGCATATGATGCGGACTGGATTATTCATGCCCCGCATGACGAACCCCGGGACCTGTATTTTCATCGGATGGTGAACCGGAGTTTGAAGGCATTTGCCATGAATTACGCCCGATATGAAACGAGAGCCGTCTATCACGGAAATTTTTCAAACAGGAGCGCCAATTTTTTACAAAAGGCAATTTTTGATTCGCCATTCATTCAGAAAAGGTTTACATTTGCCTGCATTTTGAAAAGCACACCGGACGGTATACTAGGTGCTGATGCCGATAACGACCTTTATGCATTGGACAAACGGATTACAAAAGATCTTTTAAGAGACTACGGAAAAGTGTTAAGGCTGTTTTCCGAAATTGATGAATGTATCGCGATCTGGGATGCCGGTAGATGGGCGTATTATCTTCATGCCGGCGGTATTGCGTTCGGTTGTCTGGAAAATGCCATGTACGATCCGTTTGACCTGACGGTTCCCTCGGCAATGGGAACCCACGATATGGTAGAGAAATATTTCAAGGGAGAACTTGACAAATTGGATCGGATCATGAATTTAAATCCCGCCATCAAAGCGGTGGTTGTCAATCAAGCCTGGCCGGGTCTTCCCATAACGGATGTCCCCAGGCACATCCCCACTGTTGTAGTGGGTCGAGACCAGGCGGATATGTTGAATTTAGATTCCACCAATCCTGAGTTTATGAAACATGCGGTGATTGCCGATACTCTGGAGACCGCCATGGAATTCGCCTTCAAGGTTACCGGAATAGACAAGGTTATTGCATTTGACGGCAGCTTCGGTAATATAACGGTCAGTCCTGTAATGGCAGAATTTTTGTTGGAAAAATCACCTGGCGTGACCAAGCAGGTTGAGGCAGAATACTTGCCGTTGTGGCTCAAACAACGAGGGATCGATTAATAAGTGAACCGTATCGAATAGAATTTATTTAGACTGGAATACAAGAAAGCAGTAAAGATTAAATCAACGTCAGATCAACATACGGTTGAGAGAAAAAATGACCCAATTTGATTTACTGAGAAAAACGGAGCTAAAGATTAATAGGATTCTCCTAAAAAACGCGAATTTAACAGATGTTGCCGCCAATGTAGCCGATACATTGGGGCTTGCTCACCGGGAAGTTGTAGTAGTGGATTATCGGGACGAATCCATCACCTTGGATATTCTTAACGGTTGTGTAAATGCATATAACATCGTTGGTAAAAAGGAACAATTACTGGATAAACTGGGAACACTGCCGGGGGTTCATGTATCAGATGAGGCAAATGTTCGATCAGACGGTATGCTGGGTTGGATTTCTCTGGATGAAGAACCGGCAAAACAAGCCTTACTCAAATCCGAACAAATGGTTTCGGAGATCATGAGCAACATCGCAAGGCGGGTGATTGTCTTTTCATCAGGTGCAGAGGTAGCCGAGAAACAGATTGCAGATACCAATACTCCCACCATTATGAAACATTTGGAATCAGAAGGCTACAAGGTATCTGAAGGGAATACTTTAAAAGATGACAAATTATATATTTATTCAAAATTAAGGGAAGCCGCCGACATTGGCGGGTATGGTGTTATTATTACTACCGGTGGTGTCGGCGCAGAAGATAAGGATCAAACAGTAGAGGCAATTAAAGAATTGGACTCTGAGGCTGCCACGCCGTATATCTGCTATTTTAAAATTGGGACCGGAAGGCACGTAAAAGACGGCATTAAAATTGCCGTTGGAAAATATAATGATACTTTAATCATTGCATTGCCGGGACCTAATGACGAGGTAAAAGCCAGTCTGAATATCATTGTAAAAGGCCTTAAGAATGACTGCAGTAAAACCGTTTTGGCTGAGAATATCGCCGGGAACCTGAGAAAGATATTAAGAGAAAAGGTTTCAAATCATCACATGCATTAACTTGATGGATATGAAATATAAATCAAGACAGGCAATGAACAATGTGATTGGGATAGGGATATAGAAGGCTGACCCGGGAAAGTCGATGACACCCCATCTCCTTCGTTATCAAGGACTCGCAGTAGTTTACTACGACTTTGCCGTCAATGCCTCGGAACCGGGGCAGTCTCGACTTTCGCTCAAGCAGGGCACAACTTTATCGGAAAGGAGAAGGGAATATGAGATTTAAAGACAAAGTGGCAGTGGTAACCGGCGCCAGCAGGGGGATGGGAAAAGAAATTGCATTGGCCTTCGCAAGAGAAGGGGCGGATCTTGTGCTGGCAGCGAGAACCGTAACAAAAGCGGATGAAAAATTTAAAACCCGTCCGGGCACCATCAGCGAGGTGGCTGAAGAGATCCGGGCGATGGGAAGAGAAGCGCTGGTCGTAAAAACCGATGTGAGCATTCGAAGTGATGTGGAAAACCTGATTGATAAGGCTGTTAAAGAATTTGACCGAATCGATATTCTGGTGAATTCTGCGTGGTCGGTTGTTTTTAAGCTGGATCCGCTGGATGATTTGATGCGGTCCGACGTTTCCGATGCCACCATCGGAACATTTAAAGGGATTGTGGATATTACCCGAGCGGTGTTGCCCCATATGAGAAGTAGAAACTACGGAAAGATCATCAACATCACCAGCATGGGTGGGAAGTCAAAAGTGGCCAATGCACCGGTATATGCGGGGTTAAAGGCAGGCGTAGCTCATTTTTCCAGATCGGTTTCAGCTGTTGTGGCCGGTGAAGGGATCACGGTAAATTGTGTGGCACCGGGAATCATAGACACCGCCAGCACGTATGACTGCTATCCGGGGATGGAAGACATATTTAATACCATGATCCCCGCTCATCGGCTTGGCAAGGAGAGTGAAATTGCCCGCGCTGTACTGTTTCTTGCAGATGATGATTCAAGCTACATTACCGGGGTAACGCTGTCCGTGGATGGAGGCATAACAGAATTTTAGGCGGGGTGATATTTTACTTTAAAAATGCATACCAGCAAATACACTTACAGGAGGCGGTAATGGTTGATTTTAAATTAACACCCGAACAACTGGCAATTCAAAGATCTGTACGAGAGTTTGCGGAAAAAGAGATAAAGGCCATCGCCATGGAGCGAGACCAAATGACCGATCATGAAAACATTTTCCCGGTGGAGGCGTTTAAAAAGAGCTTCGGGATCGGCATTCATGACGCAACCATACCGAAAAAATACGGAGGACAGGGACTGGACTGTCTCACCCATGTCCTTATATGGGAAGAAATGGCGGCAGCGGACGCGGGGTTTTGCGTCAGTTACCAGGGGCATTTTTTGGCCCTGGAACATGCCTGCGGTCCGAGGGCTACCGAAGAGCAAAGGGAAACATTTTTAAGGGCCTTGACCACGGAGGAAGGCGGATTGGCTGCATATGCACTTACCGAACCCAATGTCGGTCCCTGCTGGTTATTGCTTCAGCAGGATTTTATCCAGGAAACAACGATAGAGCGTGATGGAGACGATTATGTTTTAAATGGTGTTAAAAACTTTTGCACGAACGGCGGGTCGCCGATAACCAAATGGTACGTAATCTGGGCTCGCGGGGATAAAGATAAAGTGGGCCTGGAATCTTGCCGGACATGTTTTGTATGGGCCGATTCACCGGGATTCACTGTTCCCAAATCGGAAAACAAGATGGGACAACGGTTATCAAAAAATGCCCAGTTGTATCTGGATAATGTGCGGGTGCCCAAGGAACATATCATCGGTGAGCCCGGCGGCATGGGCATGGATGGCGACTTTGGACAAAGGCTCATTACCGCTAATTCCTGGATTCTTCTCGGCGCATTATGCTTAGGACTTGCACGATCCGCCTATGAAGAAGCGCTGGCGTATGCAAAAAGAAGGATCATTGCCGGAAAACCGGCCATACAACACCAATTGATCGGGGCGAAACTGGCCGACATGTATTGGAACATTGAGGCGGTCCGTGCCTATGTCTGGAAGGCCGCCAATTACTTTGATACGAATCCGGTACCGGATATGAAGCTGGCCCAGGGGGCGAAGGTAATGGGTTCGGATCTGGCCGTTAAAGTCACGGACGAGGCACTGCAAATTCATGGCGGTTACGGATATACCAAAGATGCGCTGGTGGAAAAATTATACCGGGATGCCAAAGTCACCCAGATATACGAGTGCCCCAATGAACTGTTAAGGGTTACCACTGCCGGCATGTTGGAACTCGGCATGTAAAAAACCGTTTATAGCGAGCGAAAAAAATAGTCTAAAATCCTTAATATGACGATAATCAGAGGTCATTTTAGATGATAGGCGTTGATCGATTTCCTATACGTTGTTTTCGTGAGTCACCCTTACAGCCTGACACCGTAAAACCAGGAACGGTAATTGATGATGAGCCGGAAGAGGAACCGTCGGACCGGGAAGTATACCTCCTCTGCGCTCAATGTCATGAAATTATTACCCGTCCGGCTGACCGCATATCGGTGCAAGGCGCTCACCGTCATATCTTTGCCAATCCTCATGGCATCATTTTTGAAATTGGTTGTTTTATATCGGTGAAAGGGTGCGCTCATGCCGGACCGGCAACAGACGAATTCAGCTGGTTTAACGGGTTTAGCTGGAAAGCCGCCTATTGCCGGATGTGCCTGACCCATTTGGGGTGGTTCTTTAGCTCGACCGGCGGTAATAATTTCTACGGGTTGGTATTGGATCGCCTGGTGGAGTCCAAAGATTAAGCGTGCTCAAATAGCCGAGCGGTTTCGCTCGATCGACAGGCTATTTCGTAAGGCTTACCACATAATAACCGAAGTTGCCCCGCCGAAATAAAAGTTGAACAACGTTTCCGGGGCTGATATTTTCTACTTGACTTTGAAAATCTTCGATGGTCCTAACCGGTGTATGATTCACTTCTTTAATTAGGTCGCCCCGCCTGAGACCGCCATTGTCTGCTTTTCCGCCGACCTTCACATCAACAATAACAATGCCGCTTTCGTCTTCCGAAAAACCGAGTCTGCGGGCGTTTCCCGAAGTTAGCGAAACCAGTTTAAGCCCAAAATTTTCGCCGATATCCTTACCCGGTTTGGCTGTAATTTCAGACTCCCTTCTTTTGGTCGGTGTTACATATAGGGTCTTTTCCTTTCCATCACGGACCAACTTAATGGACATCCGTTTTCCTACCGGAGAATTTGCGATCAGCAGTGACAAGTCTCGTGTCGTAAAAACCGGTTTTCCATTCACAGTCAAAATAACGTCCTTGGGCTGAATTCCTCCTTTATCCGCAGGGTCTCCTTTGTACACCTGTGTGACGAGAACGCCTTTTTGATCTTTTTTTCCATAGTATTCAGCCAGTTCGGGCGTTAATTCCTGGATGCCGATGCCCAGCCAGCCGCGGGTGACCTTTCCACTTTCTTTTAGCTGATCGATAATTCCCCTGGCCAAATTGATGGGAATGGCAAAGCCGATTCCTTGAGCCCTGAAAATAATGGCCGTGTTAATTCCCACAACATGACCTCTCATGTTAATTAAGGGGCCGCCACTGTTCCCCGGATTAATGGATGCGTCGGTTTGGATAAAATCATCGTACGGTCCGGAGCCGATGGTACGCCCCTTGGCACTGACAATACCGGCGGTAACCGTCTGTTCCAATCCAAACGGGCTGCCGATGGCCGTTACCCAACTACCCACCTTCAATTTGTCTGAATCTCCCAGTGTCAATGGTTTTAAGGGTTCGGATGCGGAAATTTTGATCAAGGCAAGATCTGTTTTGGGGTCGAGTCCCACCACCGTGGCGTCGTACTCATTTCCGTTGGCGAGTTTTACTTTTATCTGATCGGCATTTTCAATCACATGATTGTTGGTCACAATATACCCGTCGCGGTCAATGATAAATCCTGATCCCAAACTACGCTGTTTAAAATCAGGGGCCGGCTCGTTTTCAGTAAACGGCCCGAAAAAATCTTCAAGCGGGTTTTTTTCACCAAAAGGCGATTGAAAAAAATGTCTAAACACACGGCTGCCCCCCTTGACGATTTTAACCGTTCGGATATTGACCACGGAAGGCCGGGCCTGTTCGGCAATCTCGCTGAAGTTGCCGGGAATCATCAGGACTTCGGCTTTTGGTGATGCATTGGCACGCCCCGGGTTCTGGTAGACGAGTAAAGTGGCGACAAAAAATATAGACAGAAATACCGGTGCTCTTTTTAGCTGTTTCATCGTTGATACCTCCTGTAATTATGATTGAACAAGCAATGCGAGCGCATTCCCCGTAGCTTGCCCCGGGTGTTAATATTTGAGCCTATTATAATGCAGAAAGTTAACCGTAAGATGACCTGAAGGTTACCATTTGGTAATCTAGTTTGTTTTTGTCCGATCTCTTTGCTTGTTGTCCTTTCTTTCGATCGCCTGTTCGAATGCTGTTGTATCGGTTATCGGTAATATAATGGAAAATGTGCTCCCAACGTTCAGCGTGCTGGCGGCGGTGATGTCCCCACCGTGGGCCTTGGCGATGGCTCTGGCAAGACTCAACCCCAGTCCGGTACCGGGTCGGGATCTACTCTGATCACATCGATAGAACCGTTTGAAAATATGGGGAAGATCTTCCTGAGAAATACCGACCCCTGTATCTTTGATTAAGATATTGATTGAGCCGTTACGGGTTGTCCGGGCCGATAACGTAACCTCTCCGCCGGAAGGGGTATATTTGATGGCGTTGTCGATTACATTGGCAATCATGCGCTGGACCATTGGAACATTCCCTGTTAGAGCCCATTGATCAGGGATGTTGCAGGTCAATTGAATGCCTTTGTCTTCCGCCATGGGTTCAAACAACTCGCAGGCGTCGTGGATAAGTGATGCCATATCCATGGGGTCTCGTTTTATTTTTTCCACGCCCGCCTCAGTTTTTGAAATCACCAGCATGGTGTTAATCATGTCCAAAAGGCGGTCACATTCTTCTATGGTGTTTGCCGCCATGGTTTCATATTCCGCTAAGGTATTACCGGTGGTCATGGTGACTTCCGCCAGACCTCGAATTCGAGTGATGGGGCTTCTCAAATCATGGGCGATATTATCGCTAATCTCCTTAATGTTAATCACCAGCGCTTGAATGCGATCGAGCATGTGATTAAACGTCAAGGCGAGCTGATCGATTTCATCTCCCCGTTCATTTACCGGAACCCGCTGATCCAGTGACCCCTCGGATATATGACGGGCGGTTTTGGTAACCGCTTCCACCCCGGTAATAGCCCGTCTGGCCATAAACCATCCGATTAAGGCTGCGGACAGGATAAGGATAGACATGGTTGTGATAAACATTTTTTGGAACGCTTCGATAAACCGGGATTGGTTTTCCGTGGATTGGCCCAGTTGCAGCAAAATACCGGGTCCGATTACGCCATAAAGAACTCGCACGTTATGCTTCCGGTGGGGAATGGAAATGGTTTCAAACACGTGCCCGCTGCCGCCGATAATTCGATTGATGGAATTCCGGCTGATGGTAATATCCTTCCAATAGGACATGTTGGATGAAGAAAAGGCTGTACCATTGGGGTACAGGAGTCGAACAAATATCTTTTTTTCTCCGGCTGCCTGGGCTTCAAGGACTGCAACCCGCCTGACCGCTTCAATTCCATCGATGTTTAAGTGGGAAGATAGTTGTTTGGCTCGACTTAATAGATCCTGATCTGTCCCATCCCGGATAACGGATGCAATAAGCAGGTAGAAAAAAAGAAACGCCACACTGGAAGAGACGGCAAATATTCCCGCATACCAAAGGGTTAACCGAAAAGCCAGCGTATATCGAAAATTAAAGTGTTTCTTTAAGAACATATCCTACTCCGCGAACGGTGTGAATTAGCTTGTTTTTAAACGGCTTATCGATTTTGTCGCGTAACCGGCATATTCTTGCTTCAACCACGTTGGTTTGGGGGTCGAAATTATAGTCCCACACATGTTCCATGATCATGGTTTTTGAAACCAACTTTCCGGTGTTTCGCATAAGATATTCAAGCAGGGCAAATTCCAACGGCTGAAGGTCAACAGGCTTTTTATACCGAATCACTTCCCGGGTGAGAAGATTTATGGATAGATCTCCCACAGTTAAACGAGTCAGCTCGGACACTCCACTGGCCCGTCGGATCAACGCCTGAACACGGGCTAAAAGCTCTGAAAATGCGAAAGGCTTGGTCAAATAATCATCGCCGCCGGTATACAGCCCCTTAATCCGGTCATCTATCGACACTTTAGCGCTTAAAATGATAACCGGTGTATTGATCTTATCTTCCCGCATCTTTCCAATTAGTTTCAGTCCGTCCAATTTCGGCAGCATAAGATCGATAATGGCGGCGTCATAAGGTTCCGTCAGAGCCATATGGAGGCCGTCTTCGCCCTCCGATGCGTGGTCGACGGCAAAGCCTGCGGCTTTAAGTCCTTTTATGATAAATAAGGCAATTTTAATATCGTCTTCAACTAATAGTATTCGCATGGTATTAATGTGTTAACAACGAATCACAACCTCCGAATTTTCCGGGCGGGTTGTCCGGTTTTCTTCTGGTACTATATATGAGAATTTGTATTTTTTAACTTTTTTTTCGGTCTAAGCAATGTTATACCCTGAAAACTGTATTTGCTTGGGCTATTTTATCGAAGAATAAATGGATTGTCAAAATTGATCGACTTGTAGCACGGTTATATTGATGTTCAAAATACTATTTGCATACCTTTTGATATACAGCGGCGTTCATGCGGTTTTTTTTCATCGTGTCAGAGTCCTTTTTCCGGGAAAATGGTGGGTGACTTCCCTGGTCGTATTATTCCTGATTTTGATGATTTTGTCTCCGTTATTTTCCCGCATCCTTGAATTAAAAGGAAATGATTTCTTGGCCAGAAGTGTCGCCTATGCGGGATACTACTGGATGGGATTTATCTTTTTGGCCTTTGTAGGGTGCCTCTTGCTGTACCTGTTTGATCTGATTTCATGGGGAGCAGGAACGATAACACCGGTGACATTGCCGACGCTTTCAGGGAAAATGCCGGTGTCGGGATTAATCGGGTTGGTGGTCGTGCTGATGGTTTACGGACATTTTGAAGCGTTGAATTTGAAGGTGGAGCGCATTGTTATTACAACGGACAAACTCCCTCCACATACCAAGCCGATTCGTATTGTTCAGATTTCGGACGTCCATTTGGGAATCATAAACCGTGAGCGATGCCTGGAACGGATTATGGACAAAGTAAAGGCTGAATCACCGGACATGTTGGTCTGCACGGGAGATCTTGTGGACGGCTCCATGCAAAACCTTATGCATCTGTCAGGTTTGATAAGCCGGTTTCAGCCACCATACGGAAAATATGCGGTAACCGGAAATCACGAATATTATGCCGGTTTAGATCACGCCATCGAATTTATGGAACGCTCGGGTTTTGAGGTGTTGCGGCAAGAGGTAAGGATCGTCAAGAACTTGATTAACATCGCCGGGGTTGACGATGGCGGCCGGCTCAGATCGGTGGACGCTACAACGCCGTTGTCTTCGATTCAAAACAACTTGTTCACCCTTTATCTAAAACACCGCCCGGACATTTCCCAAGAAACAGTAGGCCTTTATGATTTGCAGCTTGCAGGCCATACTCATAACGGCCAGATTTTTCCTTTTAATTATCTCGTATTATTGGAGTTTCCGTTGCTTAAAGGGTATCATGAGCTCGAAAAGAATTCTAAAATATATATAAATCGGGGAGCCGGAACCTGGGGACCACCCGTGCGGATTCTTTCTCCACCGGAGATTACCGTCATTGAATTGAAAAGGAAATGAAAGAGGATCAATTGCCCGGACTTTCACTCATCGATGCACATGTCCATCTAAACGCAATAGAACCGATTCAATCGGCCATTTCAAATGCCAGATCCGCAGGTGTAAAGCGAATTGTCGCGGTAGGGATGGACCTGCCGTCCAATATCAAAACATTAGAACTGGCGAAACAATTTCCAGATATTGTGTGTCCGGCCGTGGGCTACCACCCATGGTCTATTATTGAAGATGAGGTTGAGGCGACCCTTTTATTTATTGATCAACACTTAGGCGATTGCGTTGCCCTGGGTGAGGTCGGATTGGATTACAAGGTTAAAATAAAAAAACCAATCCAGTATAAGGTTTTTTCAAAAGTCCTGGAGCTGGCGCAGCAGCATCAAAAGCCGGTAATTGTCCATTCGAGGTATTCTTATGAAAGGACCCATGCCATGGTTTCGGCCGCAGGAATACCGAATGCAGTATTCCACTGGTATAGCGGCCCGCCGGGTGTTTTGGATAAAATCATTGCTGACGGGTACTTTATTTCCGCAACGCCGGCATTGGCCTACAGCAAACAGCATCAGGCGGCAATTAAAAAAACACCGCTGTCGCAAATTTTGATTGAAACTGACGCACCCGTGGAGTATCAGGGAAAGGTATCCGAACCGGCATCGCTTGTAGACACGCTGAAGGCATTGGGTAGTCTTAAGAATAGATCCGTAGCGGAGATAGCACTGATAACTACGGAAAATTCAGAAAAGTTCTACAAGATTTAATTCGGGAGTCGCGGGATTGATTTCCGGAATTGCCGCAGGCGCCAAATCGATCCGGCCGGGTATTACCATTATCGGGGTTCAGGCGGCTGTATGCCCTTCCGCATATGAATCCCTATAGTTGGCTTCTTTTCAGTGGAACGCTTAACCGCTTTTGCCGATACCTAGCCAGGATTTTGCAGTCGAAACGCCCAGTTCGAATCCCTGAATCAGCTTATCCCGATCCCGGGTAATCCGGTTTAATTTAAACTCCTTTGGAGGGTCAATGACGGAAATCCCGGGATGGTTGTGATAAAGGTCGTCGAGGAGGTTATTGTATTTAGTATAGCGGTTATCCATGGCTTCAACCAGAAACCGGTATCTGGTGTCCTTGTAATAATTTTCGTACAGGGCTTTGATCCAAAAAGACTCCTGTTTTTTTCGATAACCTTTGTTTCTGGAAGCAATAACCAGAATTTCCTCTTCATTAAAGCCTAGAGAAAGCGCTTTGTGAAACGGAATCGGATCAAGTAGCGAGCCGTCAAGAAACTGGTAGTGTTTATAATGGACAAATCCCCTATAAAGGAAAGGAACCGCAGCGGTTGCCTTTAGCGCCGTAATAACATCATCTGATTTTGAATTCAGATATACTGTTTCAGGCGGCCGGTCCTCGCTGCAATGGGTTGCCGTAATGAGCAAAGGGCATGATTTTTTAAGTTTCCGAATGTCCAATGGATCATCTCCGCTAATTATGGTGTCCACCATCCAGTCCAGGTTAAGGATGTGTTTTTGCGGGCGAAGCACATTGGAATAACTGATGAACTCAGTGGTTGTCAGATGCGTAAAAAAGGCGTCTCTGGCGAGGTAAATCTGGCAGGCGGCGTAGGTCGCGCCGTTTAATGCACCGGCGGAGGAACCGATAATTATTTTCCAGGGAAAGTATCCCCTGTCCGTAAACGCCTGCAGTACGCCGGTAAGAAATACACCGCGCATACCGCCACCTTCAAGAACCAGCACCTTTTTTTGGGGAAAGGCCGGCCTTGTTCCGGCAAGCGATTTAAAGAAATTAAATGGTTTGAACGCCAGTTTCATAAAAACCCATAGAAAACCGGTCCTTAAATGAGATCAATATAACTTTTCAATAAGTTAGGGGCGTGGAGCGGCAGCAGGCCATAAAATTTCAAAATAGCTGAAACTCACGCAAAAGTGAGCCTAAAGAAAAAACAGGGCCAAAAAATTTATAACGCTATGCCGTAAGGTGGCGTTATGGGGTTTATATGAAACATTCGGTGTAAAGCTGTTTTTTTTAAGGCTCTCTAATGCGTTCAAACCGTCAGCCCTATTAAAATTTCACAGCCTGCTGCCACCATTTGTTGAAAAGTTACAGATCAATTTGT
>JAUXEW010000032.1 GCA_030620375.1 Desulfobacteraceae bacterium
GTGATGATATCTCGAATGCCCGCCAGGCGCCCAAAGAAAATACGATCGTGGGCGTCAAACTCAATGCGGGCGGTATAGCCTTTGTAAGTCATAGCGTTTTTCATAACGTAATTCCTATCAGTTTAAGAAAATCGCGGCTGCGCTTACCCGATACCGCAAGGCGTCCTTGCCGGGATGCGGGCGGTGGAAGGCCGCTTTTCGGCCTTTATGCAAAATAGTAATTCTGGAACCACTACCCTCGATGATTTCACAACCCACAGCTTTGAAGAGAGCTTCAACTTTTCGCCATTCAATATTGCCGGAGACCGGATCGGCAAATACGGCGGCCAATGTTTTTCGATGGGTGCGGTTCACAGATAGAATGGTATCGCATTTTGCCACCATATCAAGATTTTTTTTAAAGGCTACCATCACCAGCCGGATGAAGCCGCAGGATATAGCTGGTCGGAAAGAAACGGAACATCGAACTTTGAATGGGAAAAGATGAAGAAGCAGAGATATCGAATCTGCGTTTTCCCGGCACAATCTGGATATCCTGCCCCCCCGATCCCTTTAAAAATTACTCAAAAATACCCCATTTATAACCCTTTTCGGGGGGTGACTTGCCCTTTAAAAAAAATTATAACCAATTTTGACTTTATTTAAACATAAAGAGAGGTCTATCCGAATTTCTCAAAAGGAATTTAATCAATGATTACTATGGATTGAAGTAATCCGGCCGAAAATGTAGGGCACGGTCCCTGAACGTGCTGAAACCGGCCTGTTCGCCATTCGGTCCGTTCGGGGAACGGACCCTACAGCTCGGTCTGTTCGGGGAACGGACCCTACAGCAGGACATCGTACACAAAAAGCCGGGTCCTCTGGGCCAGGATTCTTTATTCGTATTCCTCACTTATACGAAAAAAAGCGCCTCTATCATCGATAAAAGCGCTTGGTTTTTATTTAAATATTCTTTGTGGCGGTTATCGAACCATAACAGACATCCTTCAGACCTCCGGCCGGGGTAAGACATTGGCCTGCTCGGCAATCTCCGGAACTCGATGCTCCCACTCAATGGCCATTAAATGGACACCGGCAACACCTTCCATCTCTTTAAATTCTTCAATCTGTTCCAACGCGATTTTAATTCCTTCTTTTGCATAGTTTCCCTTTCCTGCAGCTTTTAACCGATTAATGAGCGCTTCAGGCACATCCATACCCGGCACCTGTGCGGCCATATACTGGGCCATTCTCACACTTTTCATCGGTGTGACACCTGCCAGAATATAACACTTCTCGCAAAGACCCATATCCACAGCCATTTTCATAAATTCTCTGAATTTGTCCATATTGTATATACACTGGGTTTGAATAAAATCCGCTCCGGCCTTGATTTTGTTGGCAAGCCGGTACACACGATACTCAAAAGGGTCGGCAAAGGGATTGCAGGCTGCGCCGATAAAAAGTCTGGGTGGCTCGTCAATCTCTTCTCCATTGGGAAACACACCTTCATCCCGCATTTTTTTAACCAGGGCAATCAGTTGCATTGAGTCGATGTCATATACGTTTTTAGCTTCGGGATGATTCCCGAATTTCTGATGATCTCCGGACAAACAGAGTATATTCCGAATGCCAAGGGAGTAGGCTCCGAGAATATCACTCATAATTGCCAGGCGATTTCTGTCTCGACAAACCAACTGGTAGTTCGGTTCTAAGTTTTCGCCTACCATAATGGCTGAGGCCGCCAAACTGGACATACGCACCACTGCCGTTTGATTATCGGTAATATTAACGGCATCCACGACCCCTTTTAAATGGGCTAATTTTTCTTTTAAATGCGATACATTGGCGCCTTTTGGCGGACCGCACTCCCCTGTAAAAGCAAAATGTCCGGCTTTTAAAACCTTTTCCAATCGGCTTCCTGATTTTAAGGCATCCATTATGTTAATTCCTCCCTTATGCTTTTCCGAGGCCCCCCGTCTCTGGCGGTTCGCCAATCTTTAAACGGTCTTATTTCTAAAAGGTCATCCAGCCTTCCCTGCGCCATCTTCTTTTTTACAATCATATCCCAAATACAAACAACATCCGGGTCAATCTCACACTTACCTGCTGCCGAACCTCCGCAGGGACCGTGAAGCAGGCTTTTGGAGCATCGTGCAATGGGACACATACCGTCAAATAGATGAATCACACAAGTTCCGCATCCGGCACATCTTTCCTCCCATATCCCATGAGTAACGGCACCCCCCATAAACTCGGTATTTACCGCCGGGAAAAACTTTTGCTCGGGATATGCTTCGGACAAAAACTGAGGTCCCACGCCACAGGCCATGGAAAGGACGGCGTCATATTGACCCACCACATCTTTAACCTGATCGATATATTCCGGGTCGCATTGTCTTTCAATGGTCTTTTGGTGGATTTCAAGGTCGTTTTGCTCTTTTTTCCGGGCAATTTTTAAAGTAGCGGCAAGAACTTCCACTTCTTTGACACCTCCCACATTACAAACGGTCACACATCCTTTGCACCCTAAAATTAAAATCTTTTTACTCCCTTGTATCATTTCCAGTATCTCTTCAAGGGGTTTTCGATCGGCAATAATCATAGGTCACCTCTTTTAAGCGGCTTTGTTTTTTTTCACTGGACTTGGTCCCAAACTTCTTATTTTTTCCGTCATTTCTCTTGCAATCTCGGCAAATCTCAAGCCCATGGCGGATGAGAGGTTAAACATCTCTACCCGTTCCGGCTCCATGCCGATTTCTTCAAGTACCTTTTTAACATATTCCACTTTTTTTCGGGTCTTGATATTCCCGTTGATAAAGTGGCACTCACCTTCAAGACAACCGGCCACATAAACACCATCGGCACCGTCTTCGACGGCCCGCAACAAATGAATAATGTCCACCCGTCCTGTACAGGGAACCTGAATAATTTTAACGTTATTCGGATAGGATAGCCTCATGGAACCTGCCAGGTCCGCAGAAGCATATGCTCAGTACTGACAACAAAATGCAACAATCTGAGGTTCAAATGTATCGGTCATTATTCATATCTCCCTTTTTAATGTTATACGTCTGCAACCGCTTCTTCAAACAGCGCATCTTCCTTTGCCGTAATCTGTTCATCCGTAAAATGTTTTAAGGTGATGGCTTTTCCGGGACATTCGGATGCGCATATTCCGCAGCCATGGCATTCGGCAGCCTCAATTACCGCATATCCCTCCTCACCGACATAGGGGATATTATACGGACAGGTACGGACACAGGTCAGGCAGGCGGCACATCGATCCGAATCCACTGTCGACACTACGCCGCCGACAAGAATCGACGCTTTGGATAAAATGGTCATCGCCCGGGCAGCCGCCGCTTTGGCCTGGGCGATTGTTTCTTCCAATGGTTTGGGGTAATGCGCCAGGCCCGCTAAAAACAACCCGTCCGAAGCAAAGTCAACCGGTCTTAGCTTGGCATGTGCTTCTACTAAAAAGCCTTCGTTATTCACCGGGACTTTAAACAGCTCAAACAGATCTTTGTTCTCATTGGGCAAAATGGCGGCCGCCAGAATCACCAGATCCGGAGTTAAATGAACCGGCATACGAAGCACATGGTCGGTGACGGTCAAAGAAAGGTTGTTTTCTTCATCTATTTTAAGCTCAGGCGGTGCTTCCGGATCAAATCGAATAAACAAGATGCCGTTTTCCCTGGCCTCTTTATAAATATCTTCCCTAAATCCGTAAGATCGGATGTCCCGGTAAAGAATAAACACCTTCATTTTCGGGTTTAATTTTTTTAAAGCCAATGCGTTTTTCAGGCTGTGGGTACAACAAATTTTGCTGCAATAGGGTCGTTCTTCCGTTCGCGAACCCACGCATTGAATAAAAACAGTCGACTTGGCATCAGCCAGTCGCGAATCATCTTTCGTAAATGCCGTATCCATGTCCAAATGGGTCATGACACCCGGGTGTTCACCAAAGAGATATTCGGTCGGTTGATATTCCTTGCCGCCGGTGGCCAGAATCGTCACACCGTGCTCAACCTCGGTCCTTTTCCCGGAACCGTTTTCAGTAGACAAGGTTGTGGTGAATCGACCGATGGACCCGGTGGTTGCAACGGCTTGGGTTTCAAGATATAATTGGATATTCGAATGTTCCTTAATGCGGTTGCTAAGACCGGTTAAATATGGCGCCACCGGCTCTCCCTGCCAGGTCGATCTTAAGATATTGGCAATACCACCCAATTCCTTTGTCTTTTCAATAAGGTGAACCTGGTATCTCTGCTCCGCAATGCTTAATGCCGCCTCCATACCGGCAACACCGCCGCCTACCACCAGGGCGACCTGTTTGATTTCCAATGTCTCCTGGTGAAGCGGTTCAATATGAGCGGCTTTTGCTACGGCCATCCGGACCAGGTCTTTTGCTTTTTGGGTCGCTTTTTCCGGATCATTCATATGGACCCATGTGTTTTGATCCCTGATATTGGCCATTTCAAAAAGATATCGATTTAGGCCTGCGTCCTGAATGGTTTCTTGGAAGAGCGGTTCGTGGGTCCGGGGCGAACAGGACGCCACAACCACTCGATTGATATTTTTTTCCTTGATGACCTGCTTCATATGGTCCTGTGTATCCTGAGAACAAGAAAAAAGATTCTCTTCTACGTGGACCACAAAGGGAAGACCTTCTGCATAGTCCCGAACCGCCGGCACATCGGCAATGCCGCCGATATTAATACCGCAGTTGCAGACAAACACACCGATCCTGGGTTCATGACCGAACACATCGATTTCCGGCGGGACCTTTTTTTCACGGGTCAGCGACCATCGGGAATCGGCCAACGCTTGTGTTGCACTAGCAGCAGCTGCAGATGCCTCCATTACGGATTGCGGAATATCTTTGGGTTCCTGGAATGCGCCGCAGACATACATTCCCTCCCGATTAGTGTTCACCGGCATGAGGCTGTTGGTTTTAGCATAACCGTAATCGTTCAATTCAATTCCTATTTTTTTTGCCAGCGCAGCAGCACCGTCAACCGGCGTCAACCCCACGGAAAGAACCACCATGTCAAAAACATCCTCAATACTTCTCCCTGTTTCCGTGGCATAAACGATTCTAAGCTGGTTGTCATCCAAGGGAAAAACAGAATGAATCCTTGACCGTACATATCGAACACCGATCTCTTCTTGGGCCCTCATATAATATTTCTCAAAATCTTTTCCGGATGTCCGCATATCCATGAAGAAGATGGTGGTCTCCAGCGGTTCATCACTATGTTCCTTTGCAATAATTGCCTCCTTGGTGGCATACATGCAGCAAACCGAAGAGCAGTAACTGTGATCCCCTTTGTTAATGTCTCTTGAACCCACACACTGGAGCCAGGCAATTTTTTTCGGCGGTTTTTGATCGGATGGTTTTAATAAGTGTCCTTCATAAGGTCCGGTAGCAGAAAGCATTCGCTCAAATTCCATACTGGTTACAATATTGGGATGAGTACCGTATCCGTATGACTCATAAACCGACGGATCAAAGGGAGTAAATCCCGGTGAAAGGATGATTGCTCCCACATTAAGAGAATGGGTTTTGGGCGTCATATCATGGTTGATGGCTTCAGGCAGGCAGGCGGTAACACACTGATAGCATTCCGAGCAAATTCCGCAGGACAGACACCGGTCCGCTTCTTTTCCCGCTACGGTTTCATCAAAACCCAACTGGACTTCATTGAAATTTTTAACACGCTCTTTGGGAGAACGAAGGGGCATGTCTTGTCTTTTCGTCCAAACCGCCTGGGTGGTGTCAATATCCAATACCGGCGTCATCTCTTTCTCCCGGTTTATCTTCAGATCTTCTCCTTTGATAAACCGGTCAATGGAGACGGCGGCTTCTTTTCCGGCGGCAATGGCTGCCACAACCGTACTCGGTCCGGCGACCGCATCTCCCCCGGCAAAAATATCCGGGTCATCGGTCTGTAGCGTAACCGGATCCACTTGAAGGGTGCCCCAATCACTGAGGGAACAAGCACATTCGGGGGTTAAACAGGCCCAGTCGGATTCCTGGCCGATGGCCGGAATCACGGTGTCCACTTCAATGACAAATTCACTGCCGGATATGGGTTCGGGGCGCCTTCTGCCGCTCTCATCGGGATCACCAAGGGCCATTTTAATACATTCAATAGCCGTTACCCTGCCGTTTCCTCCGATAACGCGAACCGGATTGCTCAGTGTCATGATATCGATGCCCTCTTCCCGGCACTCGTCTATTTCTTCCTGGTTTGCCGGCATTTCGGCTTCACTTCGACGATAAATCAAAAAAGGTTTTTTAGATCCGGTTCTCAGAGCCGTACGGACGGAATCCATGGCCACATTCCCCCCACCGATCACCGCTACCCGATCTCCTAAGGAGACGCGATTGCCCAGATTCACTTCTCTTAAAAACTCCACCCCCGGATAAACTCCCTCAAGGGTCTCTCCTTCGATTCCCAGATCCTTGCACTCATGAGCGCCGATTCCTATAAAAAAGGCTTTGAAGCCTTCTTCCCGAAGCTGTGCGATGGTGATGTCTTTGCCGATTTCCACACCGGTTTTAAATTGTACGCCCAGGTCTTTTATGACCTGAATTTCCGCTTCTATTACATCCCGTGGGAGCCGATAAGAAGGAATCCCCACGGTGAGCATCCCCCCTAAAACCGGTAATTTTTCAAAGATGGTGACCTGATAGCCTTCGATGGCCAGAAAATAAGCGCAGGTTAATCCTGCCGGTCCGGCACCCACAATGGCCACCTTTTCTTCTTTTTCGGTTTTTTTCTCCGGGACAAAAAAATTTTTTTCGCTTAATTCCTTATCGGCAAGGAATCGATGAAGGGATCTAATGGCAATCGGCTGCTCCACTTCACTCCGGGTGCACATTTTTTCACAGGGTTGATGGCAAACCCGCCCACAAACCCCGGGGAAAGGATGCTCCTGTTTGAACAGATCCAAAGCTTCCCGGTATTTTCCTTCCTCAATCAGCGCAATGAATCCTTGGACACTCGGATGTGCCGGACACCCTGCTTTACACGGTGCAACTCCCTTCTTTTCAATGGCAAACGCCCCGGGCATGGCCTGGGGATACAGCTTATAGGCCGCTTTGCTTTGGCGAAGACTCTCATCAAACAGGTTGGGGGTTTCCACAGGGCAGACGTTGACACATTCGCCGCACGCCGTGCACTTGTCCAGATCCACATAACGTGCCTTTTCATAAAGGGTCACGTTAAAATTCCCCGCCTCTCCGGAGACCGCTTCAATTTCGCTTAAGGTCATCAATTCAATGTTCAGATGTCTCCCGGCTTCAACCAGTTTGGGAGAAATGATGCACATGGAGCAGTCATTTGTGGGAAAGGTTTTATCCAGCTGGGCCATAACACCGCCGATAGCGGATTTTTTATCAACAAGATACACAAGATAGCCGGAATCCGCTAAATCAAGTGACGCCTGTATACCCGAAATGCCTGCTCCCACAACCATGACGGCCCCTGTAGTGTCTTTTGACATCTTTTATGTCCTCCTTTCTAAAGCCCGACATCTTTTAAATCCGGTCCGAGATACTCTCGCTCATTTTCTCCCAAAACCCCCAAAGAAAGGCAAATAAGTGTCCAATAATGAACCACGTGGTAGTTCCCACCGAAAACCTTCTCTATGTCCATAATTTGAGCGTGACAATTATGACAGGGGACGACAACATATTGAGCGCCGGTCGCCATAATCTGATCAAATTTGACCTTTCCATAAGCCCTTCGCTCTTCAAAAAATCCAGCCTGTAGAGAGCCGCCGCCGCCACCGCAACAAAAATTGTTTGACCGGTTGGGAATCATTTCCACGACGTTTTCTTCACCAACGACAGATTCAAGAACAAACCGCATATCATCCGCCATCGGCTCACCCACTGACTTTCTGACAATATTGCATGGGTCCTGTAACGTAAATTTGATCTTGAGGTCTTTGTTCCAATCAGAATTGACTTTCAGTTTTCCTTCTCTTATCCATTGAGCATACAGTTCGACAGCGTTTTTAAATTCAAATTTATGGTCAATATTAAACTTTTTCAATCCTTCCCAAATAGCATAAAATGAATGTCCGCATTCCGTGTTTACCACCAGTTTACAACCCAAAGTGTTATCAATATGGCTTGTAAACTCTTCTAAAATATATCTCCATCCTTCATTATCTCCCAAAAACATGCAGTAATTCTCTCCTGCCCACATGACCGACGGATAGGTCCAGTCAGCACCCACGAGATGAAGTATTTTCCACAGAGGACCCAACTCATCCGGTTCGGTTACCGGTTCTCGGGAATTCTGATTTATTGCCATGTGAGCCCCTACCCGATCTATGGTTACTTCAAGATCCTTAAATCTTGGGTCCATCTCCTTAATTTCTTCCGCAACATCTTCTACCGTGAAAATAAAATCCTCTTTTGGAACTCCCATGGCATTTCCGGACCGGATATGCTGGTCGCATGATCCTAAAATACCCTTTGGACGCTCCTCCCTCGGCCACCTTGACCGAATGTTGTATATCATTTTAGGGATATTAATCTTCATGGGGCAAACCGTCATACATCTGGCGCACATTGTGCACACCCAGGTCCAGTCGCTTTTCATCACCGCTTCATCCATTCCCAAAAGGATCATCCTCAAAAACTTTCTGGGGTCCATATCCATCAGTTCGGTCGCAGGGCAGCCCCCGGAACAGGTCCCGCAGGTTAAACAAAGATCAAGATTCGCATCCGGAACGTTGTTTTCGACCATCTCTTTTAATTCGGTTTTAAAATCATCCAGTTCAATCGGCTTTGCCATAATGGCCCTCCCCATTTTGATAAGATATTTATACCGCGGTATCGGATGTCTGCCACGAGCTTTATTTTAAAGGTTGTATTAAAAGTTCTATTTTAATTTGGCGGCATCAAAATAATGCCGCAGCTTGTCTTCTCCACCCATTGAGATAATATGTATCCCCTGGCAGATATCTTTCAGCTCTGTTACAATGTCGGCAAACAGTTCTATGCTGGCTTTTTGCTTATCCGTGGCCCTTGATAACTTTTGGATAATCCATTCCGGAACCAATCCTGATTTAAAATGACGATTTAAAAACCGGGCCATACCCGCAGTTCTTAAAATCATGACTTCCGCGATTACCGGTACGCCAAAAGTGTTCGCCTGTTTCATATATTTTTCAAACAGGGCGGTATCAAATACCGGCGTGGAAAGAAAAAATCCAGCACCCATTTTCGTCAACACTTCCATTTCTTTCATCTCAAGATTTGGTATATTTTTTCCCCATGAAGATTCCACACCGGAACCTAAACAAAATTCAGGCCGTGATTTAAGTTCTATCCCGTCTACTGTATGACCCTTTCTTAAATGATCAAGCACGGAAGAGAGTTTGCCGGAGTCCACATGAAAAAACATCATTTCCTGGAGGCTATCCCCGGTGATCCGATAATCCTCCGTAAATACCAAAAGGTTTTCAACACCGGCATCATGGGCTGAAATTAAATCCTTTTGCAGTGTAAGCCGGTCTTTGTCCCGCGTGGTTGTCTGATAAATCGCCTCAAACCGGTTTTGCTTTAAAAACTCACATGTTTTAATAGAATCACCGACAACTCCTTCAACTTCTATTTCTGAAACCGAAAACCCGTCAACGCGTCCCCGAATGGCCTTTAAATCCTCCACGACTGCATCGGGTTGATCATCAATGGGCGCCTGTATCTCAGAGGTAACGATAAATCCTTTCCTTTCCAATGCATCATTTAATTTCATGATTACCTCCTTTAATCATTCGGCATTGATTTACTTTTTTTTTAATCTGAAAGATTTTTTCTCATCAAAGACCCAGCAAACGCGCCACTTCTTCTTTGAGCTGTGGCAACGGCAAGGGTTTTGAAAAGCAGACATCCGCCCCAAATTCTTTCATTTTGCTAAATTTCTCATCATCAAGGTATGCCGATAAAACAATAATTTTGATGTGCCGGGTTTGTTCATTGAACTTAATGGATTTGCATACCTCAAATCCTTTGATGTCCGGCATCATGATATCAAGAATTAGCAAGTCCGGTAAAAAATGGCTGACCTGAAGGCCGGCTTCAAATCCGTCGGAAGCGGAAATAACCTCATATCCGTGTTCATCTTCTTCGAGGGCCAGCACAATGGTTTCCACAATAATCGGATCGTCATCCACCACCAAAATTTTTTTCCGGCTCTCATCCTCATTCTCGTCCGGAATAGGAATACCTTGGTTTTTCATAAAGGCTTCTAGGTCCGACTTGTTAATGCGGCGATGACCGCCGACGGTTTTGTATGCTTTAATATGGCCGGAATCTACCCAATTGATGATGGTTTTGGATGATACGTTGCAGTACTTACTGGCTTCATAAACGGTCATAACCTTTTCCATAACTCACCTCCATTTCATTAATTTAACTTATTTTATGTATTATAGTTTTTAATTTGTCAACAAAAGAATTGGCTTTTTATTTGATGAACGAAATTTATCCGTTTTATATTCAACCAGCTTAATATATACTATAATATTAAATGGTTTTGGGTCCTAAGATGAAATTAAGTAATTCCAAACGATAGAGAAAGGTTTTTCAGAAATAACTATCATACCTATATTTTTTATAAAACCTATAATAACCATATTTTATAGAATTAATCCCTTGAGCCATTTCTGTATGACCGGAAGTTTGGGATAGAGATGATTCATTTTAACAAGGTGCTAAAATATAGGTGACTTTTTGAGGTCTTCATGGCATATTAAAATAATCCATTCATTTTTATCAGGCATTGGAGGACAATTCATGGAACTTGACAAAGTCATTCAGACCAGACGCAGCATTCGAAAATTCGCACCTGACCCGGTTTCCGATGAAATGATCCATGCGCTGCTTGAGGCCGCCCGGCTGGCACCTTCCGGTTCGAATATTCAACCATGGCGTTTTGTAGTTATTAAATCGACAGAAATGAAGGAACGACTCCGGGCGGTTACAGCCTGTCGGTTTGCACTGAAAGCACCGGTTCTTCTGGTCTGCTGTGCGGATCTAACCGCTATTGAGGCGAGCCCCGCGCAGGTTACAGAGCTGCTTCAGGCCGGGGTCTTTAATGGCGTGGAGATAGACAACGGATTTTCTATCCCGGGAAAAAATAAGGAACAAGCCCTGGGTTACCTCTCCCTGAATGTCGGCATTGCCATTACGCATATGATTCTCAAAGCAGTTGATCTGGGGCTGGGGACATGCTGGATCGGAGCCTTTGATCCGAAAACGACCCAAGAGATCCTTGAATTGGATCCCCGTCTGCATGTAGTTGCACTCTTGCCGGTCGGATATCCCGAACGTGTGCCGACACAACGACCCCGGTTTTCAATGGAGAAACTACTGGTTAAAACAGTTTAAGATTTAATAACCCTACCCGATATTTTAAAGGAGACTATCGATGAATGCATACCAAGCTGAAATCGATCAACTGCGGTCAATGGTCGAGGCAAGTCAACGGGCTGTCGTATTTACGGGGGCAGGGATCAGTACCGAGTCGGGTATTCCTGATTTTCGCAGCCCCGGCGGCATCTGGACCAAATATAAACCCATCGATTTTAGGGATTTCATTGCTTCCGAGGATATGCAACGTGAATCCTGGCGCCGAAAGTTTGCTTCAGATTCGGTAATGAAAGCGGCCGAACCCAATAAGGGACATTTGGCAGTAGCCCGGCTGGTACAATTGGGCAAAGTCGTCGCTGTGATTACCCAAAACGTGGACGGCCTTCATCAGCGCTCCGGGGTTCCGGATGAAAAAGTAATTGAACTCCACGGCAACGCTACTTATGCTTCATGCTTGAATTGCGGCAAACGTTACGAACTGGAAGACATCCGGAAAATTTTTGAGAAGAACGAAACCTTACCGGTCTGTGACGACTGCAACGGCATTGTGAAAACGGCCACCATCTCATTCGGCCAGGCCATGCCCGTTGACGAGGTTCAGGCCTCAGAACAAGAAACATTGGCCTGTGATTTATTTTTAGCCATCGGCTCATCACTCGTGGTCTATCCGGCAGCCAGTTTTCCGGCACTCGCCAAGCAAAACGGCGCAAAGCTCGTCATCATAAATCGGGACCCCACATCTCTAGATTCTATTGCCGATTTGGCTTTAAATCGTGAGATCGGGCCTACGCTCTCTGCAATAGTGGACCTGGATTGATGATGACAATCTTATCTCGACCCTGACGTTGCAAAGGTCGAGGATGCCCCAGATCCAAGGTGAACCAACTTAAACGCTTTAGCTTAAGGAGAAAACTAATGGCAGAACCAATCGCCATATGGCAACCTTCCGAAAATTTATCTCCCAGAATAAAAAAACTCAGAGACGAATATATGGACGCTGAGAGTCGTCCTTACTTCAGGAACGAATCAATTCCTTACACTACGGGTACCCCCTGGGACAGCGTGCTAACTGAACATGAGCTTGCGATTGCCCCGGACGTTATCCCTAGACTAAAAGGATTCGCGGAAAGCGCTTTGGCCTTTGCGAAAAAATTGACCTTACCGGAAAATTTCTTCGATCAACCGGTCATTATCCGGCATGCCATCTTTTTCAGGGAAGCGTTAAAAATTCATCCAACATATATTTTAGAGGGTGATCTTATTGTAGGCGCCCATCACGCCACCTTGTTATCCAATTGTCTGAATGAGCCGGAATCAAAAGAATGGAGAGAAAAGGAAGATTACTTCATGGATCTGGTCAGCCATTATATTAAAACAGGGGTGGCAAACTGTGGTGCAACCCAGGGCCACCTCATTCCCGGGCATAAAATGGCATTGGAAAAAGGGCTTGTCGGGATAGAAAAGGAAGCAACGGCACTTTTAAAAAATACCGAAAATCAGGAGAAAAAAAACTTTCTAAATGCGCTCCTCATCAGTATCGATGGGGCCAAAATATTTAGCCGGCGATATGCCAACAAGGTAAAAGAAATTGCTGAAGATGAGCCTGATACTGAAAGGCGAAGAGAATTGATGGAAATCGCCGAGATTTGCGAACGGGTTCCTTACTATCCCCCGCGATCATTTCATGAAGCGCTCCAGTCCGTGTGGTTTACACATGCCCTGATCATGTTCGCCGAGTCGTATCCGGGCCCGGGAACTTCCTACGGGCGCTTTGATCAATACATGTACCCCTACTACAAAAAAGACATCGAAGCGGGAAATCTAACGATCGAGAAAGCAAAAGAGCTGCTGCAAAGCTTTAATCTGAGACACAACTATGCTTACGATGCCTTTGGCACCAGTGGTGGAAAAAACGGGATTAACGCCGGCTTTGGACAACTGATTACCCTAAGCGGACAGGGATTGAAGGGAGAAGATCTCACCAATGACCTGACGACATTGATTTTAGATGTCAACATGGAGATGAACCTGCTGGAACCAAAGCTCAACGTGAGAATTCATGCAAATACACCCGACTGGTTCTTGGACCGGTTGATTGAAGATATCAGCAAAACCCAGGGATGCCCATTTTTATTAAATTTTGATTCCATGTCGATCAAGGCTTTAGAAAAGGCAGGCCTATCACATGAGGACGCCGTGGATTATGGAGTAGTGGGCTGCCTGGAAAATACAGCTCAAGGAAAAGATCGGTCCGGGACAGTGGATGTGAACATCAATCTTGCCAAGGCGGTGGAGCTTGCCCTCAACCAGGGTAAAGATATGCAATATGGCGACCAGATCGGTGTAAAGACGCCTGACCCTACCACTTTCGAAACTTTCGACGCTTTTAAACAAGCCTATTTTACTCAGACCCAAAAAATCATTCAATTGGCAGTAGAAGCATATAATATTTCCGACGCCTTAAGGGGTGTTTATGAGCCCGTACCCTTTCTGTCCATGCTAATGGAAGGATGCATGGAAAACGGTAGGGACGTTAATATGGGGGGTACTGTCTATAACTTCATTACAGTCGAAGGCGTCGGTTTTGCGACAGCCGCCGATTCCGTTATAGCGATCAAAAAACTGGTTTATGAAGACAAAAAAATATCCATGGCAGAATTGGTCGAGGCTTTAAAAACCGATTTCCAAGATAAAGACAGGCTGCGCCAAATGCTGCTTAAAGCCCCCAAATACGGTAATGACGATGATTATGCCGATGATCTTGCACGTGAGATTTCCAGATTCTGGGCAATGGAAGTCCCCAAACATACTTCTCCTGTGACCGGAAGGAGATATAGAGCGGGATATCTTTCCTGGAACTACTTTATCAATATGGGGCCAACTACCGCCAGTACTCCAGACGGGCGAGTCAGGGGTCAGTTTCTTTCAAATGCGATTGCTCCCGTTCAGGGGATGGATAAATCAGGTCCCACAGCTGCTTTTCATTCCGTAACCAAGCTGGGATTCGATGTTATCCCAAACGGTGCTTCTTACACGGTGACTTTCAACCCCGCCACCCTGCGGGATAAAGAACATCGAATGAAATTCGCCGCCCTTTTGAGAGCCTATGAAGAAATGGGCGGAACAGCCCTTCAAACCAACATCATCAGCATTGACACCCTTAAGGAGGCACAAAAAAATCCTGAAGATTACGAAAACCTTATGGTTCGTATCACCGGGTATAACGCCTATTTTACGAGCATCGGCAAATCACTCCAAGAGGAAGTGATCGCCCGTACACAGCAGGCTCTGTGATTAGGACCGCCCTTAAGCCAGATGAAAAAAGCGCGTATATTTAATATTCAAAGATGCTCCACAGAGGATGGCCCCGGGTTGAGGACGACGCTCTTCATGAAGGGTTGCCCCATGAGATGTATATGGTGCCACAATCCTGAAGGGATCAACCCTCAGTTTCAGATCATGTGGATTGAAAATAAATGTAAAACCTGTGGGCAGTGCGTTGAAAACTGCCCTAACGAGGCGATTACCGCAACTGACGATGGGTTGATAACCGATCCAAAAAAGTGCCGAGTCTGCGGACAGTGTATTGAGGCTTGCCTTTATAATGCCAGAGAGATCTCCGGACGTAGTATCACGGTAGAAGAGGCGGTCAACACAGTTAAAAGAGACATGATTTTTTATAAAAAATCGGGGGGAGGAATTACCATAAGCGGTGGTGAACCCTGCCTGCAATGGGAATTCACCAGGGATTTTCTCAAATGTTGCAAAGCGCTGGAAATTCACACCGCGCTTGATACATGTGGTTTTATAAAAACGGAGATTTTAGAAAAAATTTTGGATTTTACTGATTTGGTCCTTTATGACCTTAAGCTCGCGGACAAATCGTTACATCGAAAATACACCGGGGTCGATTTCGATTTGGTTGTGGATAATGCCGAACGTATTTCCCGCCTTCAAATCCCGATGTGGATACGGATCCCCATCATACCGGGATATACGGACACCCCGGAAAACATAAGAGACCTGGCTGCTATAATAAACGGATTGAAATCCGTGGAGAGGGTAGCCCTTTTGCCCTATCATAGACTCGGAGAGACAAAATACAAGGGGTTGGGAATAAGATATCCATTGGAAAAAGGATTACAATCACCTTCGAAGGAAAAAATGGAAGAACTCCTTAAAATTCTAACGGATAAGATTAACCCTTCTGTAACGGCCACTTGTAGTTAGTGTCCAGACAATAGTCAAGACATGGAGGAAAACCATGGCTAAGATGCCGGCTAAAGTTATTGAAAAATTTAATGACCCGAATGCAATGAAGTTCTTGGCAACGAGCGACAAAAACGGCATGCCCAACGTTGTCGCCATATCTTCTCTTATCGCCATTGACGATGAAACCCTTGTCTATGCCAACATGATGGGGATCAAAACGCCGAAAAATTTTCAGGAAAACCGAAAAGTGGCGATAAACATATTTGCCCCGGACCCTGGTGTATCTTATCAAATCAAAGGCGAATTTGTCGAATTTCTCAATAGCGGCCCGATTTACGATGCGTTTACGGAGCATCCGGCACTTAAATACGATCCGGTATTCGGAGTGAAGTCCGTAGGGGTAATCAAAGTCAAAGAAGTTTATAGCGCCGGCGGCTATTTAGCAGGGAGAAGAATCGTACCCCCGGAGCCCTATTTTGTTGAAAGCAGTGAAAAGAACAAGGAAGTTTAACGGTAACCGTAATCCATGGCAAAATACAATACGCCATTTTTAATGACGCTCCACACGGAAATAGCGAGCGGATCATAAAATAGAGAGACCTTTGAAAAATGTTCATTTTTGTTCAAGGTCAAGGAAGGCGAAAATTTTAACCACAGGAATACATTAAGTATTTTGAGGATTAAAATTTGAGTCTGACGCCGGGATTGGGCAAAAAGGGGCGTTTTGCAAAGGTCTCATAGAGTTAACGTCCTTACAGTCGAAGACTCCCCCGCTGCTTGCAGCGGGAGCTTCAATCAAAAAGTGAAAAGATGATGATAAAAGCAGTACTATGGGACTTCGGGGGTGTCATTACCACCAGCCCTTTTGAGGCGTTTAACAGATTCGAAATTGAAAATAATATTTCCAGAGACTTTATCCGCCAGATTAATGCAACCAACCCGAAATCCAACGCGTGGGCTCTTTTTGAGAGCAGTCAGGTATCGATTGATGAATTTGATCGAAAATTTGAAGAAGAAACACGCGCTGCCGGCTATCCGATTCCGGGCCGGAAAGTTCTAGAACTCCTGGCCGGAGAATTAAGACCCAGGATGGTCGAGGCATTAAAACGCTGTAAAAAACATTTTAAAACCGGCTGTATCACAAACAATATGAAATCAGGCCAAGGTCCCGTAATGGTTCGGACCCATAAAAAGGCTGCTCAAATGCAAGAAGTGATGAACCTGTTTGACGTGGTGATAGAGTCAAGTATAGAAGGCATACGAAAACCCGACCCTGAAATTTACCGCCTCGTATTGTCCCGCCTTGAAGTAGAAGCCGATCAAACTGTATTTTTAGACGATCTGGGCATCAATTTAAAACCGGCCCGTGCCATGGGAATAAAAACCATCAAAGTCATAAGCGAAGACAAAGCCCTAAGTGAATTGGAGGAACATACCGGATTGTCTTTGCGCTAGATAGTGTCCATCCAGAAATGGTAGATTTTGGTTCAGAGCAAGGCCTGAGCAATTTTAACACTCTTTCGATTTCTGCCATATCTTTTTTAGTGTACCCCATACACCTTTTTCAATTAAATCTAAATCCCCTGCTAATCATATCTGTGTTTCCAATTCGCAAACAAAAACCATAAGAAAGGAACTAAAACCGGCCTCAAAACCCGATACGGCATAGTTTCCAAAGCGCGAAAAAAAGACTTGACAATTAACTTAGTATTAATAAAATAGTCCAATAA
>JAUXEW010000136.1 GCA_030620375.1 Desulfobacteraceae bacterium
GCATAGCTTTATAAATTTTTTGGCCCTGTTTTTTCTTTAGGCTCACTTTTGCGTGAGTTTCAGCTATTTTAAAATTTTATGGCCTGCTGCCGCTCCACGCCCCGAACTTATTGAGAAGTTACCTTAATTTACTCAAATTCATCGAATTTGCAGCTTAAAATCAGAGTGTCATAATCGACATTGGTCGTCATTTTATAGGGCAGGCTTCTAAATAACTTAATCATCCCCTGGTTTTCAGGCGATGTATATGCAACTAATCCCAAAATCCCATTTTCCAAAGCGGCAGATGCCAATTTTTTTATTAATATTTTCCCAATCCCTTTTTGTTGCCATTCCTTCGTGACGGAAAATGCTACTTCTGCCATATTTTTTTTTTCATCCAGCAGATACTCACCAACACCCGCAACAGTTTCAAAACCGAATTCACCCAAGACGGCAATAATGGTCAGGGTGTTTATATAATCCACCTGAGAAATATTTTCCACTTCATCTCGGATAAAGCTGGATTTTTCATGAAAAAACCGTGATTCAATATCTTTTTTTTCCATCCCATAGTAATGCTCCTGTATCCGGCGTTCATCATCCGGCTTTGCCGGGCGAATGACAACTAGCCTCCCATCAACCTCTCTGGTCTCTTCAAGCTTAAACGGATATATCCCGTGAATGGAATCTTTTAAATGGCGCTCCTGCCCTAAAAGACCCATGTTTTTTGCTTCGCGAAACAGTTCTTCACGATAGTCCGGATGTGCAATGCTGATCAGTGCCAGTGCTCTCTCCTGGAAACTTTTTCCGAACAGATTAACAGCCCCGTATTCAGTGACGACATAGTAAACATCCCCCCTCGGAACAACGATAGCCGTATCGTTTAGCATCGGAACGATACGACTTTTTTTTCCGCCCTCTGCCGTTGCGGTAAGCATGAGTATGGATTTTCCGGATTCGGATCTCGCCGCCCCTCTGATAAAATCGAACATACCGGTCACACCGGAAAAATGGTTATACGGCAGGGCGTCGCAGGCAACTTGGCCGGTAAGATCAATTGACATGATTACGTTCATTGATACCATCCGGTAATGGCGGGAAATGATGCCGGGGTCATTCACATAATCGGACGGATAAAACTCAATGGACGGGTTATCATTGAGAAACTCATAAAAACCCTCGGTACCCATGGCGCTGCTGGCAACCAGCTTGCCTTCGTTAAATCCCTTTTTTCGGTTTGTAACTACCCCTCTGGACACCAGGTGCATGATATGATCAGTGAGAAATTGAGTATGAATACCGAGATCATTTTTATCTGAAAGGGCTAGCAGAATAGCCTGGGGCGTAGTGCCCAATCCGATTTGTATGGTAGAGCCGTTATCAATTAACCGGGCAATGTGTTTGGCAATACTATCTGCCGTTTTAATCTCCGGCATCTGGCCCATCGTAAGCAGCTTTTCATCATGTTCAACAATGACATCCACGTCATTGGCATGAATAAAACTTCTTCCCAAGACTCTGGGCATTTTTGAATTGACTTGGGCAATGACAACGTCAGCCGACAATGCCGCGGCAAGGGTAACATCAACGGATATTCCCAGGCTCATCCATCCGAAATCGTCGGGCGGAGACACCTGGATCAGGGCAACATGTATGGGAAGTTTACGGGTCTTGAACAAGCGAGGGACGGCGGATAGGTTTATAGGGGTTATAAACCGCATGTTTTTTGCCAGATTTTTTGGTTTGACAGACCCTGAATAAAACGATCGTATATTTAAATTCTGATCACGGGTCTTATCTGCAATCAGGGTTAAGGGTGTACTCTCCAGGGCCAGGAGGCGCACAATTTCAAGGTCCGTAAATCGAGCCGATTCCTCGAACAGCTCCCTAACCAGGTGCTGCGGTTCTCCGCAGGACGAACCAATAAATACTCTCTGCCCGGGTTTAATCCAACAGATCGCCTCTTTACCAGTAGCCCTTTTTTCTAAATAATTATCCGCCCAGTAGGATGTTGTCACCATTATGTTGTCCCGCAACCAAGGTTACCATCAATTGTCCATATAAAGAATATGTTTCTAACGCATTGCTTTATGATTTTCAAGTAGAACCCAAAAATCCGTCATAAAACCCAAATGCCCCTATTCGGGTAAAAATTACCGTTCCTTTGGACATTTCCAAGCAAATCAGGAATCGGTATGTTTTTAGTTCTAACTTCTCCCTAACATTTATCTTATTATACAATTGTCAATTTACAATCAATCCCACCTGTCGTGAGATGAGCGATCATACCGAAAGCGTTCAATTCGATTTTGATTCTTCCAGGACTTCTTAAAAGGAATTATTAATTGACAATCTCGTAAAAAGTCTCGAAATCGTCATGCCGGACTTGATCCGGCATCCAGTGTTTTCAGAAACTTATGACTGACCTGGACCCCGGCTTTCGCCGGGGTGACGACTTTTTACCAAACCATCAAACTTTAAGATTCGTAAAAAATAATATCTTTTTATTGTAATTTCCTTCTGCATACGCCAAAATGTTACCCAAATTGAACGATTCAAAATAAGAAATATAATGTGACTATAAATGGAAGCCAAAGGCAACGCCGTTAGCTGTGAAAATTTAGATTTTAATAAAACAACAGGAGAAGAAGCCATGAAAAAGGGAGAAAAACTGGTTATTGTGGGATGCAGCGGCTCGGGCGGGCCGGCCGCCATGTTAGCGAAAAAATTAATGCCCGATGTTGACGTAACGGTCCTCAGAAAAGAGGCGTTTTTTATCGTCAGGTGAGCGCTTCCTCATGTGGTGGCCGGTCTGGCCACCGGGATGTCAATTGTGGTTCCTGACAAAAAACTTGAAGACGCCGGCATAAATGTTTTTGTAGCCGAGGTTACAAAAGTGGATGCCGAAAAGAAAAAGGTTCTTGTCTCCGACGGCAGGGAATTCAATTACGACAAGCTATTTCTTTCCACAGGTTCCAGTTCGTTTATTCCTCCGATTGAAGGAAAAGAACTTAAAGGCGTTATGGCATTGCGTGGGCTTCCGGATGCTGAGAAAATAAAAGCTTTTATAGCTGAGAATAATCCCGGAAAGCTAATTTTTATTGGCGCCGGTTTTATTACGATGGAAATAGCTTCGCTTCTTGCCGCTGCAAGACCTGATGCGTATGACATCACAGTGATTGAACTTTTCAACCGGCCCCTTCCGCTGATGCTGGATAAGGATATGGCTGATCCGGTCCAGGAATACCTTGAAGGAAAAGGATTTAAGATTCTTACCGGAGATAAGGTTGAAAAAATCGTGGGAAAAGAGGGAGCGGTTGCCGGAGTTGAACTCGGATCAGGCAAAAAAATTGACGCGGATATGGTTTTTATGAACGTCGGGGTTCGGCCGAATATCGAACTTGCAAAAGATATCGGGCTTGAGATGGGAAAATTCGGAATAAAGGTAAATAAATTCCAGGAAACATCCGATCCTGATATTCTGGCGGGCGGGGACTGTGTCGAAAAAGTGAATTTTATCACCCGTAAGCCAACGGCCGGACGTCTCAGAGGACCGGCTGTTATGCAGGGGCGTCTAGCGGCCAAACGCCTTGCCGGTTATGACATTGAATTCCCGGGAGTCCTCAATGCCGGTGGGTGCCAGATATTTGACCTTGTTGTGTCCTCAACAGGCTTTACAGAGGAAGAGGCGACAAAAGAGGGATTTGAAACGGTTTGCGCCACCGTTGACTCCAGGAGCAAACATGGAATGATTCCCGGCATGAAACCCTGGCGGATCAAACTTGTTTTTGACAAAAAAACAGAAAAGATTATAGGGGGCCAGATTGTAAGTCACTCGGTGCCGCCGGTAAGAGAAATCGACGCTGTTAGTGCTCTTATTCTGGGGGGGAAAACAGTTTCAGACCTTACGACATTTACGAACGCGTGCAACCCGGATATCTCTGCAGAGCCAAGCATGGAACCGATTCCTGTGGCGGCTGAAGCGGCGCTGCAAAAATTGAAGAGGCCATAAGATAAAATTAAACTTTTTTTCTTTTTTTGATCTTTGCCCATTCATCCCGCAAAGTCACGGTTCGATTAAACACCAATTTGTCTGGTTTCGAATCAACGGTATCCAAACAAAAGTACCCCAGCCTTTCAAACTGAAAAATGTTGCCGGGCTCTGCCTGGGCCAGGCTGGGCTCTAAACGGCAGGCCTTTAAGATTTCTCGCGAGCCTGGATTGACATAGCTTGTAAAATCCTGACCTTCTTTTTCAGCAACCGGCACCTCTTTTGTAAACAGGTAATTGTACAATCTTACCGTTGCCGGGATAGAATGCTTTGCCGATACCCAATGCAAGGTGGCTTTAACTTTGCGACCATCCGGTGCTGCCCCGCCTTTGGTTTCCGGATCATAGGTACACCGCAACTCTTTGATTTCTCCGGTACGGTCATCCTTAATCACCTCATTGCATTTGATAAAATACGCATATCTCAGTCTTACCTCGCGACCGGGCGATAGACGGAAAAACTTCTTGGGCGGTTCTTCCAAAAAATCATCCTGTTCAATATACAACTCTCGAGAGAACGGAACCTTCCGGATCCCCATGCCGGCGTCCCCCGGATTATTAATCGCCTCCAATTCTTCCGCCTGGCCTACAGGATAGTTTTCAATGACCACCCGAAGGGGGCGCAGTACGCCCATGACGCGAGGCGCTCTTTTATTCAAATCTTCCCGAACGCAATATTCAAGCAGTGCCATATCGACCGTACTATCCCTTTTTGCAACACTTGTGCGCTCACATAAATTTCTGATGGCCTCGGGTGAAAATCCCCGCCGGCGCATACCGGATAATGTCGGCATTCGCGGATCATCCCAACCGTCTACATAGCCTTGCGTCACCAATGTGTTTAATTTGCGCTTGCTCAAAACCGTATAGGTGATATTTAACCGGGCAAATTCGATTTGCTGGGGATGACATTCGACTTCCAGCGCATCAAGAATCCAGTCGTACAACGGACGGTTATTTTCAAATTCAAGGCTGCAGAGGGAATGGGTAATCCCTTCAATAGAATCCGACAGGCAATGGGCAAAGTCATACATGGGATAAATGCACCATTGATCACCAGTTCGATGATGGTGAACCCGACGGATCCGATACAGCGTAGGGTCCCGCATATTAAAATTGGGAGATGCCATATCGATCTTTGCCCGTAGGACATGGGCACCGTCTTTAAATTGCCCGGCTTTCATATTTCTAAAAAGATCCAGATTCTCTTCAACAGAACGGCCGTGAAACGGACTTTCCTTTCCCGGTTTCGTCAAGGTACCCCGATATTCACGGATTTCATCCGCACTCAGGCTGCAGACATATGCCTTTCCTCTTTTAATCAACTGCTCGGCATAATCATACAATCGTTCAAAATAATCCGAAGCATAATACAATCGATTTTCCCAATCAAAACCCAGCCATCGAATATCATCTTTTATGGATTCCACATATTCAACTTCTTCTTTAGCGGGATTGGTATCGTCAAATCTCAAGTTACAAGTCCCACCCTTGTATTCTTGGGCAATACCAAAGTTTAATGAGATGGCTTTTGCATGACCGACATGCAGATATCCGTTTGGTTCCGGCGGGAATCGGGTCACGACCCGACCATCGTTTTTATTCGCTTTCACGTCCGCCGTGATGATATTTCGTATGAAATCCGTTGGGGGACTTGAATCCAAGGCATCCATCTATAGGGCTCCCTTCTGATCGAGACCTTTGCAAAACGCCCCTTTTTTTCCCGCAAAACGAAAAAAAAGGGGGCACGCCAGTGCCTCAAAGTTTCAGTTTTATCCCGGTACGAGGCACCGGGGGCTTTTTAAACAATAAATTTCTGCATCCAAATCATACTAAAATCCTGGTTAAACTTTTTCCCGATTAATTTAAAATGGCCGCATTGATGAAAGCCGTTTTGATAATGAAATTGTATGCTGGTTTCATTTAGTGAAGAAATGCTGGCAAGTAGCGAATCAATTCCTATTTCCCGTGCATCCTTAATAATCATATCCAACAATTTCTTTCCCAACCCTTTCCTCGTATGTTCGGGCAATATAAAATAGGTTGCTTCCGCAACTCGTTTAAAAACCTCCAGGCGGTTATAGGGGCGTAAAAATGCAAACCCGACAATTTTTTTGAGGTTGGCTTCAATGATATAAAACGGGTATCCTTTTGTCATCTCTTTAAAAATATTGATCGCATCATAACTGATAGACTCTTCAGAATAAGCCGAAAAGCTATTTTGAATATAATGATTGAAAACATCAATTACCTGAACTGAATCTTCGTCCTCGAACTTTCTAATCTGATACGCCATATGGCAACACATTTATTGAAACTATCCGGTTTATTTTATAATGTCTTTAAATAATTTTTGGAGGCCGATCATTAACAGATTAAATAAAATAATGGACAAAAATACAATACCAATGATTACGCCAATCCAAAAACAGATCATAAAAATCAATTGATACCCCAAAATTCGACCCCATAAAACGGATATGAAAAAAAGAAATAATTCGATCCAGCCAATGACAAACAGGATAAGCTTAAAATACTCCCATGTCGGATTCGTTTTTTTTTTCATGAAATATCTAATCGCCCGGACTAACTAGTGTCCATCCAGAAATGGTATATTTTGGTTCAGAGCAAGGCCTGAGTTATTTTGCATCCGCAGGAATAGCATGCTATTTTGAGGATTGCAAAAGAGCGAAAACGAAGCTCCGGGCCAAAAGATGCCGTTTATGGATGGACACTAACTAGTATGAGAGAATATTTGAAGCGCCCTTAAACAAGCTGAAGGGAATCTTCTTCCATAGGGATGACACCCACCATTCGCATCACATCTTTTTTAATTTCTTACAGGTCACCTCGGGATTATCCGTAATAACGGCGTCACACCGTAACAGCTTATACAGCCAAAGACGGGAATCCGGAGTGGGGTCCAGGGGGCAGACAGCCTGATTTCGCAAGTGTGCCCAAAACACATATAGTGGATTACTTAATAAAATCCGCCAATATGGTCCCAGCATATGAGGTCCTTTTAACGGCCATATTTTGGTTAACGTAATCCAGCCAACAAAAATATTGGGTTCCACCGCCTGCATGGTTTGAATGTGGGGAAGAGAAAATGACAAAACAATGGTACGATCAAAAACACTTTCCTCAACCAGCTCTACTATGAGCTTTCGGCATATGGCCTTATCTAAAAAGCGATCGGTTTTTAATTCCAAGGCCAAGGCAACATCATCCGGAATAATCCGGGCCGTTTCCCTTAGCGTGAGGATCCGTTCCGACTGAAAACCGTCACGATTATAACCGGCGCTTAGTTTCTTCAATTCATATAGTGTCATTTCCTTCACCTGACCGGTACCATCGGTGGTTCGATCAACGGTAGGATCATGGATGCACACAAACACGCCGTCTTTAGTTAGATGGATGTCGGTTTCGATGATATCGGCACCATCACTGATTGCCTGATTAAAGGACGCAAGTGTGTTTTCCGGGCAGGCCACCTGATTCCCGCGATGGGCCATAACATAGGGTTTGGATTTTCCTTTAAGTTCGGGGATAGGTTCTTTTTTCCGGCTGATCGTTTTCATTTTCAAACCTCGGTTTTTATTTCATGATGTCAATTTAAGGGCCCGATAAATCCGTTCAGGGTAGTTAGTGCCCATCCAGAAATGGTTTTTTTGCCCAATCTCATCGTTATGCGAAAAAAATAATCCTCGGAATATCAAACATATGCCTCCGGTTATTTTTTTCGCATGCCTTGATCTTGAAC
>JAUXEW010000041.1 GCA_030620375.1 Desulfobacteraceae bacterium
AAATTTTATGGCCTGCTGCCGCTCCACGCCCCGAACTTATTGAGAAGTTACCTTAAACTTTAATAAATTGCCCGATTTATTATAATATCATAAATTAATTGTCAAAATGAATTCTTATTTCACAATGAAGGCCATATTTCAGTGAAATTGGACCAAAAAACATAAATGCTTGTAAAATCTAATGGTTTATGATATATAATGATAATTGAAATTTAAATATAATGAAAATGATAAGGAAATTTTTTAGTACGGAATTCTATCTTATCGCTGTTTGGGTTCAAAATTTCATTTAAAATATTATAGCGGAAAATAATAAAGGGGAAAATTTATGTCAGAAAAACATCCTGAGTGCCCGCTCTATAATCCCTTAAATTGTAAAGAATATTACAATCCCAAAATTTGTGCATTTGTTCGGAAAGATAAAGTTTGCCTGAAGAAAAAAAAACCAAAGGCAAAGGCAAAAGCAAAAGCCAAAGGATAGTCTAATATCATTTTACGAGACACTAAATTGAGGCTCACGGTTCCGAAAGGTGGGAGAGACTGAACATGAAGGAAGTTGAGCGTGTTTTAAAAATAATTTATGCATGACCGGCTTTATTTGAAAGTAATGTCGGATCTATACCAACCTGTTTCATGGCCTCTTTCCATTTTGATTCAACCGGAATATCAAAAATTATTTCCTCAGAAGCCGGATTTGTAATCCAGGAGTTCTCTTTGATCTCCGACTCCAGCTGTTGCGGTCCCCAGCCGGCGCATCCGAGACATATCAAAAAGGAGTTCGGCCCCTTTCCCATTGAGATTGACTCTAAAATATCAATGGTATTACTCATAGCCAATGATGGTGTAACCATGAAACATCCTTCCCAGTCGAAGGGAGGGCTATGAAGCACAAATATTTCATTGATATGAACAGGTCCGCCGATAAATATCGGTATAGATCCCAAATCCGGTGTGCATTCCAGATTAAGTTCTTTAAAAATATCTTTTCCGGAAACCGTGGAATAGAACCGATTAATGATCAAACCAACTGAGCCCAATGGCGTATGCTCACAAATACAGGTAACGGTCATTGAAAAATTCGGGTCTGCCAACCCCGGCATGGCTAAAAGAAAATGCCCTTTAAGAGAATTCAGGGTTTGGTTTTTAATTTGATCCTGCACAACACCACTCCTTATGCGCTCTTAACAAGTCGAGACCTTTGTAAAACGCCGCGTTTTTTTAAAGTAAACTACCACCCGCATAGCGGGAAAAAAGGGGGCACGCCAGTGCCTCAAATTTTCAGTTTTATCCCGGTGCGAAGCATCGGGTTTTTTTAAAACAAATAATACGCTATACCTTAACATCTTTAAATGCGATGTTCAAGAAGTCCTGACATCATGATCAAGGCAAACCATAACGGCTTGACGGAACAAGACATAGTTGGTAATTATATCGGATAATGAAGGCCAAAACCAAAACCCTCATTGAAATGCGGAACGATGCAGCCGATATATTTTATGACGGCATTAAAGCCGTTGATCCGTCGGCAGCTATTGGGAAATATTGTAAACTAAAAAACAACCAGTTCATAGCCGGAAGCCGAACCTACGATCTATCACGATTCAAACGAGTATTTGTTATCGGTGCAGGAAAAGCTACCGCACCCATGGCCTCTGCAATTGAGGGATTGCTTGGCAATATCGTTAGCGGCGGCGCAATTAATGTCAAATATGGTTATCGTGAACAGCTCCGTCGAATCAAGTTGATTGAAGCAGGCCATCCGATTCCGGATAAAAACGGTCAAATCGGGGCAAATTATATTTTTAATATTGCCCATTCCGCGACTGAGGATGATCTTGTCATCTGCTTGATTTCAGGCGGGGGTTCTGCACTTCTCCCCTTACCTGCACCAGGCCTTTCCTTGCAAGACAAACAGGATGCAATCCGGCAATTTTTATCTTGCGGAGCCACAATCCATGAAATAAATACGATCCGAAAGCACGTTTCCCTGATAAAGGGGGGCCAACTTGCACGGACCGCATACCCGGCAACCCTTGTTTCATTATTACTCTCAGATGTTGTTGGGGACGACGTGGATGTTATTGCCTCCGGCCCCACTGTACCGGATTCAAGCACATTTGAAGATTGCATGAATATTATCGAAAAATACGATATTCAAGACAAACTACCGAAAACCATAATTTCCCGTATAAAATCGGGCATATCAGGGCAAATACCGGAAACACCGAAGTCCGGAGATCCGATTTTTCAGAAAACCCACAATTTTATTACCGGTAGTAACATTGATGCGGTTATTGCCGGTAAACAAAAAGCGGAAAGTCTGGGGTACAACGCCCTGATACTCTCCTCATTAATAGAGGGTGATACAACACAAGTGGCGCAGGTTCATAGTGCCATTGCAAAGGAAATTCTTAAAACCGGCAACCCGGTTCCACCTCCGGCCTGTATCCTTTCCGGTGGCGAAACCACCGTCAAGCTGGTCGGCAAGGGCCTGGGCGGTAGAAATCAGGAATTTGCCCTGGCTTCTGCTATTGAAATTGAAGGTTACGAAAACATCGTCATCCTAAGTGCCGGAACCGATGGAACAGACGGTCCGACTGATGCAGCAGGTGCAATATCCGATACCCATACCTTAAAAAAAGCAACCGCTGTTGGTGTAAATGCCGTACATAGCCTGATGGACAATGATTCATATCACTTTTTCAAAGCCATTGGAGATCTGTTCATTACAGGCCCGACCAATACAAATGTCATGGACCTAAGATTATTGCTTGTAAATTAACCGCAATAACATTTCCGTTTACCCCTCTCCCGGACTTGAAAAAGCAATGCGAACGCATTCCCCGTAGCTTGCTGCGGGAAGGCTTCCATCCGAACATTGACGGTTTCGCAAAAAGTCTAATTAGCGCTGAAAAGCTTCACTAAAGTGCTTGCGTTATGCTATTTTATGGTCATTTTCGTCAACAGTAGCGGCAACAAAAGAAAGGCACATACCGGTAAGGAGTCCCAATGACCGCATCAATAAAATATCATATTGAAACCTGTTATGACCGTTATCTGTTAAAAGGGCGTGCTTTGGACTGGGAGAATCAGCCTGACCTCTATAAGTCATATTCGGCCAAGGGCCTGATCAACTTGTCGAAAACCAATTTTTCTTCTAAATACAACCTGTGGGAACTCTCTGAAACAAAATCGATCACCGATAATAAAACTGATCTAAACCTATTGGCAAAAATATTAGACTTAAGTTATAGTTTCACCGCAAAAGCCCGTCATGCAACGGGTGATTTTTATTATCGAGGCGCCGCGTCAGCAGGTGCGCTCTATCCGAATGAAATATATCTCGGCACCTATGATGTTCACGGTTTAAGGTCCTGCCTTTATCATTATGGAATCAAGCATCGACAACTGACACCGATACGTGAAGAAAATTGTATTCATTTTGTCTCCCAGGCCACCCCAAAAGCGGAAGGCTGTGAACTTGTCGCAACTCTTTTTATCACTGGAATTTTTTTCAGAAGTTCCTGGAAATATAGAGAACGGGCATATCGATATGTACTGCTTGATGCCGGCCATCTGATTCAAAATATTTTTTGGGCAATAACATCAACAGGTGTTTCATTCTCGTGCCATTATGATTTTCATGATAAAAACATATCAGACCTGCTGGGCCTCGATGAAAAAAGAGAAGTATGTCTCGCCTGCGTACATCTTACTAAAAAGTCTGCCGTCCCCACACTAAACAGCAAAGTTAACTTATTTCCTTCATCGAAAACCATAATCAAGTCAAGCCAGGCACCTCCTCACGAAGTAGTGTATGATCAAATTGATGATATTCACTGGACGGGCGCTATGAATATAGATCTATTTAAACCTGTCACCGGCAATATACCATCCATTGGTATACAGCCAAAAACCTGGCAACCGATTCAAAAATATAAAAAAACAGAAAGTGAAATGGATTATCCCGACGCCCTGTTGTTTAGACGTTCAAAGAGAAATTTCATCAACCGATCAATTCCTCGAAAACAACTTATGCGTCTTTTGGAGCTCTTGGATTTAGAATTCAGACAACTTCCATCGGATACTGATTGCTATTCTGCTTCGGTTTCTATCGGTTTTTTAGCAAATAATATTGAAGGGGTGGAACCGGGATTCTATCTGTTGGACTTTAATCGACATTGCTTCGGACTGGTGAAATCCGGTTCTTTCACCGCAGCTATGGCATCGGTCTGCCTGGAGCAACACTGGTTAAAAAACGCATCCGTACACTTTCTCTTTATATCCAATTTTTCTGCTATCGATGAAATATGGGGTCCCCGGAGTTATCGCTATGCCATGATGACAGCCGGTAGAATCGGACAATCTATCTATGTTGGGAGCACCGCTCTCGGGATGGGGTGTTGCGGCATAGGTGCCCTATACGATTACGAAGCCCAAAGCTTGTTGGATCTTAGCGAGGACGCTTTCCTTTACTATCTCGTTGCCGTCGGGCCGGTAAAACATAAGAGCGATACCGGTTGAACAAAAAATCTGTTTTTGATATACTGTTTTTATGCGTGCCGTAATCCAGAGAGTCAAAAAGAGTACCGTAGCCGTCGACAATGAAATTATCGGAAAAATTGGATGCGGGTTGGTGGTCTTTCTTGGCGTGGCCCATGATGACGAAGCTGGTGATGCTGATTATCTGGTTGAAAAAATATCCCATTTGAGAATTTTTGAGGATGACTGCGGAAAGATGAATCGGTCATTGCTGGAAACCCGCGGTGAAATGCTCGTGGTTTCCCAGTTTACCTTGCTCGGTGACTGCCGAAAGGGAAGACGGCCCTCATTTATGGCTGCCGCCGAACCGAAAATAGCAAACACCCTTTACGAATATTTTGTCGACCAGGCTCGAAAAAAAGGAGTTTTTGTTCAAACCGGCAAATTTCAGGCCATGATGGCGGTTTCACTGATTAATGACGGCCCGGTGACATTTATCTTGGAAAGCAACATCAGCAACGCTAACCGTTAGTTGCGATCAGACATCATTATGAAATTCGTCCTGTTTTTATTGCCTATTCTCTTTATATCCGCATTTCCCGGACAAATACAACTTTTGCGTGGCATTCATTTCTCCCGATTCGTCTCCCCTGAAGTTTATGCTTTTTCGAAACCGGAAGATTCGGCCCTTGCCGATAAAAAGTCCTCTTTCAATGAGATTAAAAAACTAATCGGACCTAACGATGCCGTTCTTTTGGCCGATCCGGCAGGTAGAATCCTCTTTGCTCAAAACGCCGATAAGGATCTCATTCCCGCCTCCACAATAAAAATATTCACCTCACTGATGGCACTCCATTACCTGGGTGACGATTATCGGTTTACAACTGAATTTTACCTGGATACAAACCAAAATCTTAAAATCAAAGGATACGGTGACCCGTTATTAATATCAGAAGTCTTACAGGAAATCTCCACGTCCTTGTCTTGCCATCTGAAACAGTTTAACGACCTGATTTTGGATCATTCCTATTTCAGCGATCCCATAACGATTCCGGGCGTTACATCATCATCGGAACCTTACGACTCCCCCAACGGTGCCTTATGCGTTAATTTTAACACGGTTTATTTCAAACAGGATAAAAATGGGAACCTAACCAGTGCTGAATCGCAAACGCCACTACTGCCATACGTGTTAACAAAAATCAAACGATCCGGCCTTAAGCAAGGAAGAATTTTACTGTCAAACGAAGGGAATGAGTGCACCATTTATGCAGGACATCTGTTTTTACATTTTTTAGCCGGCCAAAATATTAAATCAAGCGGAAAAATCCGAATTGGCGCCGTTGACAAAAAAACCGACACACTCTTATTTACCTATAGGTCTAAATTTTCAATAGAACAAATCATATCAAGACTCTTCGAATATTCAAACAATTATATTGCCAACCAGTTATTGCTTTCCGTTTCTGCAAAAGTCTTTTCCCCTCCCGGAACCTTGCACAAAGGCATAGACGTCGCACGGGCATATACCAGTCATATATTGAAGGACGGCCATATTTCAATCGTTGAAGGTTCAGGAATATCAAGGGGAAACAGATTGACGGCATTAAGCATGCTGAACATATTAAATGAATTTGAGCCGTATTATTATTTGATGCAGAAAACGGGCCGTCTATTTTCTAAAACCGGAACGCTAAAGGGGGTTAAGACCAGAGCGGGTTATATCGTAGATCATAAAAAAGAGTTGAACCGTTTTGTCATCCTGATCAACACTCCCGGAAAAACCGATGCGGCTATCGTAAAACATCTTATTCAGGCACTTAAATGATGTAATGTTTTAAAACAAAAAATAAAGTCTCCCGCTATGTGGGTGGCCATTCACTTTAACTGCTGGTGATATGTGCATAGGCGCTATGATTATGGATGGATTCAAAATTTTCAGCGCTAACAGAAAACCAGGTAATATTATCATCCTGTTCCAACTTAACGGCAACATCTCTTACGATATCTTCAACAAATTTCGGATTTAAAAAGGCCTTTTCCGTAACATATTTTTCATCAACGCGTTT
Organism: Desulfobacteraceae bacterium; assembly: GCA_030620375.1. Taxonomy (GTDB): domain Bacteria; phylum Desulfobacterota; class Desulfobacteria; order Desulfobacterales; family UBA5616; genus JAUXEW01. The sequence goes on from JAUXEW010000041.1 coordinate 6,552, forward strand.
TAATACGGAATACACATCACAGGAAGCCGCAGATTCAACAAGTTCGATCATATCTTCAAGCCAGATAAACCTTTTGAACCTCGTGCTGAGTTTGACTTCGCCGCGCTGGTTATGCGCACCTACCTCGCTAATTTCTTTTGAACACGGGCAAACAGAAGAAATCGGAACAACCACTTCACATAAAAGATCGACCTTGCCATCCGAATTACTCGACCCTATAAATTTACAGTTATAATCCATTAATCCAGGAGATTTGCTTTCAGGCGCAGCTTTTTCTATAAAGTAAGGAAAGGCGACCTCAATATGCGCAGATGCCGCATTTAAATCCTTTTTCATTTGATCGAGAACAACCGAAATCTTTTTTAAGGAAACTTCCGGTCTGAAAACATGGAGAATTTCCACAAAACGGCTCATATGTGTCCCTTTGTTTTTATGGGGCAGATCAACGAACATATTTATGGATGCAACCGTATGTTGGTGGATATTTCGACGATCAAGAACCTTAATGGGGTATCTTAAATTTTTTATGCCTACCTTATCAATCGGAATATTCCGAAAATCTCTCTCTTTTTGGACATCTTTCATAAAAACAGACTATGCTCCCTTTTTTATTACTGTAACATATATTCTGTTTTGACATGGCTCAGTGATCTAAAAATATTCCCCTTGATTTTTTTATTACTGCTATAAAGTGTGGATAAAAGCTTTTTTATTTCCCTGCGTTTGGATCTTGTCGCAGAGGGACAGGGATTTACGAACTGCGGGAATCCTTGTTCATCAGAAAAACGTCGGGTGATCTCTTCATCAACAAAGGCCAACGGTCTTATCACGGTAAATCGTCCTTTAAAAAATGGCTGAGAAGGAACCATTGTGCTAATTTCTCCCGTATAGCACATATTAATGAATAATGTTTCAATAATATCATCCTTGTTGTGGCCTAATGCCAGTTTGTTGCATCGAAGTTCATCTGCTATTTCAAAAAGCCTTTTTCTTCTATACCACGAACATAAAAAACATGGATTCTCACGGTTTTTTGAACTGTGGGCCAATATGCCATAATCAGTATGCTCAACCCTGAGTTTAATTCCCTTCTGCCGGCAGTATATCTTAAGCGATTCGCCGATAGCAGCATCGAATCCCGGATCAACATGCACGGCAAAAAGCTCATATGTTATGGGTATCCTCAGGCGGCGTTCATTGAGTGTCCACATAAGCGCCATGCTGTCCTTACCTCCGGAAAGCCCCACTAAAATTCGATCGCCGTCCGATATCATGTCATAACGATGTAAAGCCTTACCCACTAATCGATTTATTCGCTTGTATGTATTACTATATTTCGGCAAAAGAAAAAAAATAGACCTCAATCTTCATTTTGGCTCCGAACTGTCCGGATCAGGTTCTTCTTTTATTCGAATTTTGCCTGCGGCAATTTCTCTAAGGGCGACTACAATATCTTCATTTTTAGGTGAATTCACCAAATAATCAGCCCCTTCCCGAATTTGCCGAACACGTTTTGAAGTCATGTTGACCAGCACAAACCGATTCGGCACCCTTTTCAAACAATCTTCAATAGTAATCCGCGCCACTATCTCTAACCTCCATTTCTTAATATTTGATGGCCTCGTAAAAAATCTCGAAATCGTCATGCCGGACTTGATCCGGCATCCAGAGCGCATTGAACAAGCAATGCGAGCGCATTCCCCGTAGCTTGCTGCTAAGGAGGTCTCAATTTACTGGATTCCGGCTTTTGCCGGAATGACGGAAAAGAAAGCTTTTCGACTTTTTACGAAATTATCAATATTTAAGTCTTCAGATTATAAAATCTCGATCAACTCATAACATCTTTTTCCACCGGGCGCATTTAATAAAACTTCATCGCCCTCTTTTTTGCCAATTATGGCTCTCCCCAGGGGGGATGCTATGGAAATTCGACCTTTTTCAATATCAGATTCATCCGGACCGACAAGTTGGTATTCAACAAGCTCGCCGGTATCGACATTTTCCAACATGACCGTCGATGCAAAGACGACCCGGTCCTTTGGCAGTTTGTCCGGATCAATGATATCGGCATGGGCCAATGTATGACTCAATTCATTTATTTTGGCTTCTATAAAACCCTGTCGATCCTTGGCTGCATCAAACTCCGCGTTCTCTGAAAGGTCGCCGTGCGCACGCGCTTCTTCTATGGCGCTAATGTTTTTCGGCCGCTCAACGGATTTAATATATAAAAGTTTTTTCTTAAGGGATTCATACCCTTGTTTCGTAATCGGAATACGGTCCAACGCTTCATTCCCTTTGGTAGATACCCACCTGTTTTCAGGTTAGGTTTTAATCGTTTTTTTCAATATGCGCAACAACAAGGTCACCCACTTCGCTGGTTGAATATCCCATTTTGCCGGCACTTACGTCTTTAATGTCCTCACGAAGTACCTTTATTACAGCCGTCTCAATCATGGACGCAGCCCTTGATTCGCCGAGCGTTTCGATCATTATCTGTGCAGCGGATATGGCTGCTATGGGATTTATTGTCTGCATACCGGTATACTTAGGTGCTGACCCGCCAATCGGCTCAAACATTGAAACCCCTTCCGGATTTATGTTTGCGCCGGCGGCAATACCCATTCCGCCCTGAATCATGGCACCGAGATCAGTAATAATATCGCCGAACATGTTATCGGTTACAATTACATCAAACCATTCAGGATTCTTAACCATCCACATACACGTTGCATCCACATGCGCGTAATCCGTTTCGATATCAGGATATTCTCTGGCGACTTCGTAAAATACCCGCTCCCATAAATCAAAGGCAAAAGTCAATACATTGGTTTTACCGCAGAGGGTTACCTTCTTTTTTTTGTTCCGTCTTTTGCAGTGTTCAAATGCATACCGGACACATCTTTCCACACCCTTGCGGGTATTAATCGATTCCTGCACCGCCACTTCATCAACTGTTCCTCTTTTTAAACATCCCCCGGCACCGGTATAAAGCCCTTCCGTATTTTCTCGAACCACCACAAAATCAATTTCTTCGGGTCCTTTATCTTTTAGGGGAGTATCAACCCCTTCATATAGTTTAACCGGACGAAAATTGATGTATTGATCCAATTCAAATCTGAGTTTCAACAGTATTCCTTTTTCAAGGATGCCCGGCTTAATATCCGGGTGGCCAATCGCGCCTAAATAGATAGCGTCCTGCTTTATTATGGATTTAATGGTTTCATCCGACAGAGTTTCGCCGGTCTTTATATAGTGTTCACCCCCCACATCATAATATGTAAATTTTAAGTTAAAATCACACCTGCCGGAGACTGATTTTAGAACTTTAATCCCTTCTGTCACAACTTCAGGACCGGTACCATCGCCTGGAATCACCGCAATATCATACGATTTCGACATAACCTCAACATACCCCCCTACTTTCATCATTCTTTTATTTGACCTTGAACCGACCGTATTTTTATCTATTGGACTGGATTTGAGCCGTGCTCTTCGGCTTCCTGAACCTCGGCCTTTAGGCGCCTTACCTTTTTATACTGCCGTAAGACATTGATGGGCCCTGAAACGATATATAAAAACCCTAACAGGAAAAGGGTTATGGATGGCTGAGCCGCAATAAAGATAAGAATCAGGATTGCCGCAACCAGAACGTTGAAGTTCATTTTTTTAAAAAGCTCAGGTTGTTTATAACTGTTGTATTTAACGGCACTCACCATTAAAAAAGAAAGGCAGTATAATAAAATCATAATAAAAATAGGGCTTACCGTTTCTTCTATTCCGAACCGATAACATACCAGGACCGTAGTTGCATTCATGCCCGCTGCAGCCGGTATGGGGAGCCCTAAAAAGTAATCGTTGTTAATGGCGCCGACTTGTGTATTAAACCGGGCCAATCGTAATGCCCCGCATGCCAAAAAAAGAAACGCCGCAAGCCAGCCAATCCTTCCCAGTGGCGTTAAAACCCAGATATATATCATTAACCCCGGCGCCAGACCAAATGATATAAGATCGGCCAATGAATCATATTCTATTCCGAATTTACTGGTTGTATTGGTGGCCCTTGCAATCTTTCCGTCCAACATGTCAAACAGAGCGGCGATAATTATGGCAATTGCCGCATTCACGAACTTTTGATCTAAAGAACTGATAATGGCCAAAAAGCCGAAAAAGAGATTAAACGTTGTAAACAGGTTCGGCAAGATATAGATCCCTCTGCGGAGCTTATCCTTTTTCAATTTCTTTTTATTATTCATGTTAAAAACCCCAAAATAGAGGTGCCTGCTTTAACTTTTTCTCCGACAGACACTTTTAAGTTACAATCCACCGGAAGATAAACATCAAGTCGCGACCCGAAACAGATCAGGCCAAAACGTTGCCCGCGTCGCACCCTATCTTCCTCTTGAACATTACAGATTATTCGCCTGGCAATTAGCCCGGCAATCTGGACGATACAAATTTCTTTCCCTGAATCGGTCCGGATGAAAACTGCATTATGCTCATTCTTAAGAGACGCCTTATCCAGATTAGCAGAAAAGAATTTTCCGGGATGATAACTGATTTTCGTAACTTTACCCTCATGAGAAATCCGGTTGACGTGGACATTAAAAACGGTCATAAAAATACTGACTTTTAAGCTTTTGCCTTGAAAATACGGCGAGCCCTCCACCTGTTCTGCAACAATAATCTTGCCATCTGCAGGTGCTGTTACCGCCCCATCCGAATTGGGTATAGCACGATCCGGATCTCTAAAAAAAAAACAAATACAGAAGGTTATTACAAGGGCTGCAAGGGTCAATCCCTTAAGCCCCAAAACGGCCAAAACAAGGGTGGTAAAGGCTGAAAAAAAAATAAGGGGATACCCTGCTGCCGCTATTCGAAACGCAGTGTAGCCCTGCGAATCTACCAAAGTATAGTTGTCCATCTATCCATACCTTATTTGAGACCTGTAAAAAAAATGAAGCCGGATGTTTTAAATTTAATAACAGAACCAGCAGATATTGTCAATGATGACCACCCTTACGGGTTTAATAAGCGGTAACCGCCATTAACGGGCACGAGGAGCTTGTTCCCTGGCTCTCAACCGTCTATTTATTTCATGAACGTGGTTTTTCTCTTTAACTCCGCATCCGATTTTCTAATATAATGAGGAACGATGCCGTCGATATGGCCCGTATCGTCTTTTTTGAATTTTAAGCGGCCCATGTACGCCACGGACGATGCTCGGATCATATGTTCGTTCTGAGGTGGAAAATATACGAATTCACCCACTTTTTCAATGATGGTTGTTCTATGTAATAGCGCGCCGTTTCCGATGAAGAGACAGGGCTCATTAATATCCGAAATTGCCTGGCCGGGCGGCTGCACCGCTTCATCCTCGATCTTGGATATCATACCATCAATCGACCGGTAACGAGCAGAATAAACTTCTCCTTTCCTTGCGTCCAAGAGCACACAGATCAGATTAGAAGTGTTACCATACTGAAATGCCAATACATCAAGGCTGGAAATCCCTACAACGGGCTTTTGACCGGCGGATGCAATGCCTTTTATGGTGCTTAACCCAATACGCAACCCTGTAAATGAACCCGGTCCCAGCGTGACAGCCAATCCGTCAATTTCGCTGATGATAAGCCCTGATAGTGTAAGGGCGGTATCGATCAATTTCATTATCTGCTTTGAATGGGTCTGACCGGTATTCAACGTAATTTCGGCCAACAGACGATCATTGTCGATTATCCCAACACTGCAACTTTGGTTCGAGGTATCAACGGCTAGCAATTTCACTTGGATGCTCGTTTCAATCCTTCCGGAGATGATGAATCGCAGCGCTTTTGCTTTGCCTGAAGGCAATATAATTTACTGTTTATCTTTTGTCCCCTCTTTTTGTAAGGCAACCTCAAGCACTTCATCCATATACCGAACCGGAATAAATTTAATCTTTCTTTTAACATTCAGTGGGATTTCAGCCAAGTCCCGTTTATTTTTTTCAGGCATTATGATGGTATGAATTCCAGCCCTTAATGCGCCCAATGATTTTTCTTTTAAACCACCAACAGGAAGCACTCTCCCCCTTAAGGTAATTTCACCGGTCATTGCGACATCCTTGTTTACCGGTCGATTCGTTAATGCTGAAACAAGGGCGGCAGCCATTGCTATGCCCGCAGAAGGACCATCTTTTGGTATGGCACCGGCCGGAACATGTATGTGGACATCCATGCTTTCAAATTTTTTCCCTTTCAGGCCCCATTTTTTCAAATCGGATCTTGCATAGCTGGCAGCGGCACGGGCCGATTCCTGCATCACCTCGCCAAGTTGACCGGTAATGATTAACTCCCCTTTACCGCTTAATAAAGATACTTCGATGTATAACACCTCTCCGCCGACCTGCGTCCAGGCCAAACCGGTGGACAACCCCACTTGACTGGTTTCAAGATCCATCTCAGGCATATACCGGGGAGGTCCCAAATAGTGCTGCAAGTTATTCTTTGTAATTTGAAAAGGCCCTTTTTTGTTTTCAGCAATTTTCCGGGCGACCTTTCTGCAAATCGTTCCCAATTCACGCTCAAGATTTCTCAATCCGGCCTCGGATGTATACTCGGTAATAATTTGCTGTAGCGCCCCCGGGCTGACAGACAAGCTTTTTGGTTTTAAGCCGTTTGCCTTAATTTGACGCGGAAAGAGCCAGGTTTTCGATATAATCTGCTTTTCTTCTTCCGAATAGCCTGAAAGATTGACCACCTCCATTCGGTCCAGCAACGCCGGAGGAATGGTATCCGTAAAATTAGCCGTAAGGATAAACATGACAGATGAAAGGTCAAAGGGCAGGTTGAGGTAATGATCGCTGAATCCCGAATTCTGTTCAGGATCAAGCGCTTCTAAAAGTGCTGATGAAGGATCTCCTCGAAAATCGGAGCCGAGTTTGTCGATTTCATCCATCATAAAAACCGGATTGTTCGTCCTGCACTGTTTTAATCCTTGTAATATTCGCCCCGGCATTGCACCGATATAGGTCCGGCGATGCCCTCTGATTTCAGCTTCATCTCGAATTCCACCCAAGGACATACGAAAAAACTTACGCTTGGTGGCACTGGCGATAGCCTGCCCAAGGGACGTTTTGCCTACACCCGGGGGTCCGACAAAGCAGAGAATAGGCCCCTTCATTTTTGGATTCAACTTTCGAACACTTAAATATTCGAGTATTCGATCTTTTACCTTATCGAGACCGTAATGATCCTTGTCCAGAATTTCTTTGGCTTTCTTAATACTAAGCAGCTCCTTTGTTGATTTCTTCCAAGGTAATTCAACCAGCAAGTCCAAATATGTACGAACCACAGAAGCTTCCGCGGAATCCGGATGCATCAGTCCCAATCGTTTCAATTGTCTTGTCGCTTCTCCTTTTGCCTCCTGGGACATTTTGGCACGCTTTATTTTTTTGTTGTAATCTTCAATTTCCTCGAGCTTGTCGTCACTTTCACCCAGTTCTTTATGGATAGCCCTGACCTGCTCTCTTAAAAAATAATCGCGCTGGTTCTTGGAAATCTCATCCCTCACGTTCGATTGGATTTTCGCCTGCATGGAAGAAAGTTCCACTTCTTTAGTGAGCAAATCGTTGACTTTTTCAAGACGTTTCACCGGGTCAATGGCTGCCAACAACCCTTGGGATTCTTCTATTCTAATTTTTAAATTCGATGCGACAAGATCGGCAAGTTTACCCGGATCTTCAATACTATCCAGGATACTTCCCACTTCCCCGGTCAATTCTCCTCGAAAGGCAAGTATTCTTTCCGAATTTTCCCGAACATTTCTCATTAATGCTTCGATTTCAACGCTAAGTGTTTCAATCACTTTTTCTTCAACAATTTTAACCTTTACCCGATAATAAGGCCTTTTGCTTAAGTATTTGATTACTTTTGCCTTGGCAACACCCTGTACCAACGCTTTAACGCGGCCATCCGGAAGCCTAAGCATCCGCAAGATCCGTCCGATGGTCCCCATACGGTAGATCTCGTCCGCCTTCGGGTTTTCAATTTCTTGATTTTTCTGGGTCGCCAACAATATATAACTATCTTTCGAAACCGCTTCTTCAACCGCTCGAACCGATTTCTCGCGCCCTATAAAAAGTGGTAACAACATGTCGGTAAAGATTACAACATCCCGTACCGGCATCAACGGAAGGGAAGTGGGCAAATCATCATAATCTTCATTTTCTTCAATTATACTGATGAGATCATTCTTATCAGCTTCAGCCATTTTTGCTCCTGTTATAGTATTTCAGATCTATTATTTCAGAATATTTCATGATAACCCATGAGCGTTAATCTTCGCGTCGCAAGCGTGATCATCCTAATGAATCGCACACTTACCATATGGTGCAATGACCTGTCTGCGTGCAACACAGGCAGGCGACGGATGAGGCGTAATTAAAGCCTCCCCGCAGCAAGGTACGGGGAATGCGCTCGCATTGCTGGTTCAAAAATTGGGCTTTTTCACAAATCCATGAATCAATATAAGATATTATGACCTTTTGGCAATATCAATCTTGATTTTTAATATAAAACTTCATAAGTACGGTCAATAATAGCCACCCATTCCATTGCCAA